>NZ_JBSGDZ010000030.1:0-114322 GCF_053602655.1 Sphaerisporangium sp. NPDC004334 | reverse complement strand
CCGCGATGCGGCCGGGGTCGATGTTGTAGCGCTGGCGGGCGTAGGCGACCATCGACATGATGCCGGTGGAGTCGCTGCCGCCGTTGCGCTTGAGCGCCGCCGGGGTGGAGACGTCGAAGCACGAGCCGCTGCGGGTGGCCTCGGGCAGGACGATGATGTAGCCGTAGCGGTCGGCGGCGGTGACGAAGTCGTGCCCGTTGCCGTTGAAGATGCCGCTGGCCGAGCCGCTGCAGTAGTGCACCAGCACCAGCAGCGCCGGCCGTGCGGCGACATTGTTGGGCACGTAGATGTACATGTTCAGATTCGTCGGATTGTTACCGAAACCGGTCACCCGGGTCAGCGACGCCGCCGAGGCGGGCCACATCGTCATGAGCATGCTCGCGAGCACCAGAGGTAGGGCGGCGGCCAGCATGGCCAAGAGCTTTCGTTTCACGCTGTTCTCCTCCGTCGGAAGACGCCGATGGCTCCGTCGCGGCGTGGGTCAGTTCGCGGTGCAGGTCAGCACGGGCACGCTGTTGGCGCCGTTCCACGTGCCGAGGAATCCGAACTGCGCGGTGGCGCCTGCGCCCAGCGAGCCGTTGTAGTCCACGTTGCGGGCGGTGACCTGCGATCCGCTGGCGCTGATCGTGGCGCTCCAGCTCTGGGTGACCGTCTGGCCGTTGCCGAACTGCCAGCCGACCGTCCACGACGAGATGGGTGCGCCGCCCGCTGTGACCGTCACCGCCGCCTGGAAGCCGCCGGTCCACTGCCCGGTGATGGAGTACGCGGCCGAACACGACTTCCCGCCCGGAGTCGGGGTGGGGGTCGGAGTCGGCGTGGGGGTCGGCGTCGGGGTGGGGGTCGGCGTCGGGGTGGGGGTCGGAGTGGGAGTGGGAGTCGGCGTGGGGGTCGGCGTCGGCGTCGGGGTGCCCTGGCTGATGCTGCCGGGGACCGACTGCAGCGCCGCGTACCAGGCGGCGGCCATCTTGTCGTAGCCGTTGGCGGTGGGGTGGATGCCGTCGATCAGGTCGCCGGTGGTGAGTTTGCTGTGCATGTCGACCAGGTGGACGTGCTTGCCGCTGCTGACCTTGCTCTGGACGATGCCGGGAATGGCCGCGTTGAAGGTGCGGACGGAGTTCTCCTGGCCGGAGTTCGACAGCGGGATGATCGTCGCGACGAACACCTCCGCGTTCGGCGCCCCCGAGGTGATGTGGTCGATCAGAGTGGACAGCCGCTGCGGGGCGCTTCCGACGTTGTAGTTCTGCAGGACGTCGTTGGTGCCGATGTGCAGCAGAACCGTGCGCGGCGAGTAGTTACGCAGCCAGCCCGCGATGTTGGCGTCGATCTGGTCGATGCGCCAGCCGGGGTGTCCCTCGTGGTCGTGGTCGCCGAGGTTGCCCGGCCCGTTGAACTGGGATCCGACGAAGTCGATCGTGTAGCGTCCGGCGGCCAGGCGCTGCCACAGCCCGATGCGGTATCCGCCGGGCACCTGCGTGCCCTCGGTGATCGAGTCACCCAGCGGCATCACCCGCACTCCGCCGTTGGACTCGGCGCTGGCCACGCCCATCCCGGTCGCCGTTCCCGTCGCCACCACGGCGACGGCCAGCAGCGCGGCGGTCAGCCATCGCTTCCATGCGTACATGCTTCGATCTCCCGACGTCAGCAGGTGAAGGTGGTTTGAGCCGGCAGGCCGTGCCGCCAGGGCGGTGGGTCGTGGTCGCCGCCGAGGCCCATGCCTCGGTAGAGGTACCGGCCGATCGTCCGTCCGGCGCGGAACGGCCATCGGGACCTCGGCGGTGCGACGGCCGATGGGTATGAGCCGAACTCAGGCGTTCTGGCCCAGGAGCACAAAGATCGCGAATGCGATGTTAGCGTTAACATCCGCTGGAGCGCGCCCCTTCTTCTCAGCCGGGGTGAGAGGTGTGGTGCGGCGGAGCCAATACGACGCGCCGGGGTCGCGTCAAGTGGCGGTGCCGCCGCCTCCACCCGCTGTGATGAGGCGTCATCGGGGCTTGCTGGCACTTGCCCGCGCGCGGCCGCACCGGCCGGGATGGACGGTGCTGAAAATTTCAGGCATGTGTCGGGCGCTGTCGCCGGCGACGATCATGCCCGCCATCCCGGTGAGAACCCGCCGGCGAAGGTCGTCGAATCCCGCGGTGGCGCTTGGCCTCGAGGTCGAAGACCTCGTCGAGGACCGGCTCCGGTGCGGCACCCACGGCGCGCACGCGATCCTCGACGACCTGGCCGGCTTCTTCAAGGTGGACCCGGCCGCGTCCGCCTGATCCGGCCACGTCCGTCCGACCCGGCCGCGTCCGCGTGCCCGGGTGACGTCCGTCGGTGGGTGGTCGGTTCAGTGGGTGAGGAAGGACCGCAGGTCGGCGAGGGCGGGCCCGATGTCGACGCCGCGTTCGGCGAGCCAGTCGTCATCGTCGTAGGTGCACCGGTAGCGCTCGCCGCCGTCGCAGATGAGGGTGACCACGCTGCCCTGCTTGCCGTTCTCGCGCATGCTCCTGATGATCTGGACGGCCGCCGCCACGTTGGTCCCCGTGGATCCGCCGACGTGGCGGCCGGTGACCTCGCGGACCCATCGCATGGCGGCGATGGAGGTGGCGTCGGGCACCTGGATCATGCGGTCGATCACCGAGGGCAGGAACGACGGCTCGACGCGGGGCCGGCCGATGCCCTCGATCCCGGAGCCGGAGGCGATCATCCGGGAGTCGCCGGCGACCCAGGCCGGGTAGAAGGCCGACCCCTCCGGGTCCACGACGGCCAGGCGGGTGGCGTGGCGGCGGTAGCGGATGTAGCGGCCGATGGTGGCCGAGGTGCCGCCGGTGCCGGCGCCGACGACGATCCAGGACGGCTCCGGATGCCGTTCCAGGGCCATCTGCTGGAAGATGCTCTCGGCGATGTTGTTGTTGCCCCGCCAGTCCGTGGCGCGCTCGGCGTAGGTGAACTGGTCCATGAAGTGGCCGCCGGTGTCCTGCGCCAGGCGGCGCGACTCCTCGTAGATGGCCCGGGCGTTGTCCACGAGCTGGCACTTGCCGCCGTAGAACTCGATCAGCGCGATCTTCTCGGGGGAGGTCGAGGCGGGCATCACCGCGATGAACGGCAGGCCGAGCATGCGGGAGAAGTACGCTTCGCTCACCGCCGTCGAGCCGCTGGAGGCCTCGATGACGGTGGTGTCCGGCCCGATCCAGCCGTTGGCGAGCCCGTACAGGAACAGCGAGCGGGCCAGACGGTGCTTGAGCGAGCCGGTCGGGTGGACCGACTCGTCCTTGAGGTACAGGTCGATGCCCCATTGCGGCGGAAGGGGGAACACGTGCAGGTGGGTGTCGCAGCTGCGGTTGGCGTCGGCCTCGACCGTACGGATCGCTTCGGCCACCCACGCCCGGACTTCCGGATCATGCCTATCCACGTACTTCATGGGGATACGTTAACTTGTGGTCCCTCTATGTGACCCTTACCACACTTTCCCGTGATTTGTCCGTTGTCTGTTACTATAATGAGACTTGTCCGGCCTGGAGGTGTGTCGACGCCACTCCGAGCCAGCTACCGATGAACCCCAGCTGACCTGCTTGGACCCCTAACGTCACCCTTACGAGTGAACCGCGAGCATGTGATCAGCCGTCGTATGGAGTAAAGCGGTTAGAGAGCCTGCATGGGTTCATGTCGGATGGGTAACGGGGGACAGCAGGCATGAGGGGGATTAGATGATCTCGATGACCGAACAGCAGCGTCAGGCATGGTTCGAGCGCGATGTCATGCCCGTGACGAGCCAGCTTTACGCGTCGGCCATGCGCCTCACCCGCAACACGGCCGATGCCGAGGATCTGGTGCAGGAGACCGTCGCCAAGGCCTACACCTCCTACCACCAGTTCCGCCCGGGCACGAACCTGCGGGCGTGGCTGCATCGCATCCTGACCAACAATTTCATCAACGACTACCGCAAGCAGCAGCGCTCTCCCAAGCTGTCCGCGGCCGAGGACATCGAGGACTGGCAGCTCGCCGCCGCCGAGTCGCACATGTCCACCGGCCTGCGCTCGGCGGAGACCGAGGCGCTCGAACTGCTGCCCGACAGTGTCGTGATGAACGCTCTGCGCTCGCTGCCGGACGACTTCAAGGTCGCGGTCTACCTGGCCGACATCGAGGGCTTCGCCTACAAGGAGATCGCCGAGCGCATGGGCACTCCGATCGGCACGGTCATGTCCCGGCTGCACCGCGGACGCCGCCAGCTCAGGACGATGCTGGAGGGCTACGCGCACGAGGAGGGCGCGCTGCGCGCGCCCGCCCAGTTCCAGGCGGCCTGATCCAGGGACCACGTCCGAAGGCCGGCACGGCGTCCGCCGAGGCGGCCTTCACGCGTTTCGCTCCGCCCCTGGTGGACGTACGCCTCGCCGTCCGCCTACGGTCTCGCCATGAAGACTCGCAGATTGATCTCAAGTGGTTCCACGTTCGAGCAGGCGGTCGGGTACTCGCGGGCGGTGGTCGACGGCGACTGGGTGCACGTCGCGGGGACGACGGGGTTCGACTACACGAGCATGACCATCGCCGAGGGCATCGTGGAGCAGGTCGAGCAGTGCATGAAGAACATCGGCGCCGCGCTCGAGGAGGCGGAATGCTCCTTCGCCGACGTGGTCCGCGTCCGGTACATGCTGCCCGACGCGGATGACTTCGAGCCGTGCTGGCCGGTGTTGCAGCGATACTTCGGCGAGGTGCGGCCGGCCGCGACGATGTTCGTCTGCGGCCTGTCCGACCCGCGGATGCGCATCGAGATCGAGGTGACCGCCCACCGGGTCTGATACGACCGGGACCAGGTGCACCGGGCGGGGTGGCCCTCGCCGGGCCGAGGCGCCGAGAGCGTGGCTTCCGCCACGCCGAGGCGATGAGGGCGTGGCTTTCGCTATGCCGAGGCGATGAGGGCGTGGCTTTCGCTATGCCGAGGCGATGAGGGCGTGGCTTCCGCTACGCCGAGGCCATGAGGGCATGGCTTTCGCTATGCCGAGGCGATGAGGGCCACCGCGCCGAGGGCCAGGCCGACCCCCGCGGCCTGCAGGGCGCTGAGCCGCTCCCCGAGCACGTACCTGGCGAGCAGGAGGGTGCTGGCCGGGTAGAGCGAGGCGAGCACCGCGACGAGGGTCAGCAGGCCGCGCTGGACCGCCATCAGATACAGCACGTTGGCGAGCATGTCGAGGATCCCGGCGGTGACGATGGCCGGCAGGGCGCCCTTGCCGGGCCTGACCGTGCGCCCGCTCGCCAGGGCCAGCGCGCCGGCGGCGACCGCGGAGGCGAGGCGGGCGCCGAACAGCGGCCACAGGCCGGCCTCGGCGGGCACCTGCTTGAGCAGGACGAAGAAGGCGCCGAACCCCAGGCCGGACACCAGGGCCTGGACGACCGGCGCCAGCGCGGCCCGGCTCCGGCCCGCTCCGGGCTCGCGGCTGACCAGCACCACGGCGGCCAGCGCCAGGGCGACCCCGCACAGGGCGGCCGCCTCGGGGCGTTCGCCCATCGCCAGACCGGCCAGGACGGGCAGCGCCGCCGAGGTGGTGGCGGTGGTCGGCGCCACGACGGACATGACCCCGGAGGCCAGGGCGCGGTAGAACAGGACCACGCCCACGCCGCCGCACAGCCCCGCGGCCATGCCCCACCCGAGCGCGGCCGGGCTCGGCGTCCCGGGCAGCAGCGGGAGCAGCGGAAGCACGAAGACCAGGCCGGTGAGCTGGGTGAGCATCACCACGGCCAAGACGCGGGAGCGTCTGGTGGCCAACCCGCCGAAGAAGTCCGCCGTCCCGTAGACCACGGCGCACATCGTCGCGAGCATCACCGCTGCCATGTCCGCTCACCCCCAATGGATTGCACTGTTAGTGCAATATATTGGGGGCAATGCGTTGTTCACAAATGCCACTAGACTGCACCTATGGCTGATCCGGGGACCGTCACGGCGGCGATCGCCAACAACGTCCGTGCTCAGCGCGCCCACCGCGGGCTCACCCTGGACGCGCTCGCCGCGCGGTCCGGCGTGAGCCGCGGGATGCTCGTCCAGATCGAGCAGTGCCGCACCAACCCCAGTGTCACCACGCTGACGCGCATCGCCGACGCGCTCGGGGTCACCGTGGCCCGCCTGGTCGAGGTGTCCGACACCCCGGTCGTCCGGGTGGTGGCCGCCGCCGACGCGGCCACCCTGTGGCGCAGCGACCAGGGCGGCTCGGCCCGCCTGCTGCTCGGCTCCGACGCCCCGGCCATCCTGGAGCTGTGGGACTGGACGCTGCAGCCGGGGGAGTTCCACGACGGGGACGCCCACCCGCCCGGCACGCGCGAGATGCTCACCGTGCTGTCGGGCGAGCTGACCCTGTCGGTGTACGGGAGCAGCCACGTGCTCAAAAAGGACGACGCCGTGCTCTTCAGCGCCGACCGTCCGCATCGTTACGCCAACGAGGGCGGCGAGGCGCTGCGCTTCGTCATGGTCGTCACCGAGCCGCGCGAGGCGCTCGACCAGTGACGATACCGCCGGTCGCTCCGCCGGCCGCGGGGAGATCCGGCTTCTTGACCGGCTTCTGTCCACTCCAGTAGGTCACGTCTCGACCACGGGAGTGCAAAGGCGCGCCCATCGGGGGTACATCACCGGTGTGTGCTTACCGCTGTGGCCCGCTGTGGCCCTACTGGGGGTGGATGGGTGACTGAGGCCCGCGCGGCTCTGGCGAAGCTCCGGGTGGAGCTCGTCAGCCTGGGGGTGACCGACGCGTACGACGTATGCGATGACGCGATCCTGTCTGTCTGGATTGGCCTGGTAGTGACCTTCCGCGATGGTTTTTACCGTTGGCAGGAGGGTGTGGTGAAACGTCGCCATCTGGGTACGGATCCGGTGGGTTGCGCCATTCGCGTGGCGCGTCGTTACGCCGAGTTGCAGGCCGACGCTCCTCCCTGGTGGGACGAGCTGGCCAAGGCTCTGCGGGGGGAAGCGGCCGATCACTATCCGTGACCCCTGCCGCTGTACGGGGGGGAGCGCGCGGTGGCATCGGTGCGGGTGGTTCTGCTGTGGCTGGCATGCTTGTTCGGGCTGGTCGTAGCCTTGCCTGGCTGCGGTCAGGTACGGGCGCCCGTTCGGGGAGGGTCGAAGGATGAGGTCATCCGGGTGCGGTCGTCCGCGCCGGTCAGGGCCGTCTCCGATCCAGCGCTGCTGGCCCTGCGGGTGATCGGCCAGCAGCCCGGCTGGCCGGGCACCCGGCCCGTCGTGGCGCCGGCCGAACGGTCCATCGCCTGCGCGCATGCCAAGTGCGTGGCGCTGACCTTCGACGACGGCCCCTTCGACTACACCGGCGCGGTGCTGGACGCCCTGGCCAGGCACAACGCCAGGGCGACGTTCTTCGTCGTCGGGCAGATGGTGACGCCGGCGACCGCGCCCCTGCTGCGGCGGATGGTCGCGGAGGGCCACCAGCTCGGCAACCACTCGTGGGACCATCCCGCCCTCACGTCGCTGTCCCGCGACGGCCTGCGGGGGCAGCTCGACCGCACCCAACAGGTGGTCAGGTCGATCACGGGGGTCACCATGCGGCTGATGCGCCCGCCGTACGGGTCGACCGACGGCAAGGTAACCGAGGAGACCGGCAGGGCCGGCCTCGCGCAGATCCTGTGGGACCTGGACACCCTCGACTGGCGCGACCGTGACAGCGCCCTGGTGGCGCGGCGGGCCTCGGCCGCCCGGCCCGGCTCGGTGGTGCTGCTGCACGACATCCACCGGACCACGATGGAGGCGCTGCCGCACCTGCTGGCCGACCTCAGCGCCAAGGGGTACACCTTCGTGACGGTGTCGGAGCTGTACGGGGCGCGTGAGCTCGTGCCCGGCAAGCGCTACGCCGGCGAGACCGGCGAGCGCCAGGACCAGAGCACGAGCCCGTAGCCGTCGTCAGTTGCCGCGCTTGGCGCGGGCGGCCGAGCGGCCGCGGGTGGCCGCGTCCAGGACGACCTTGCGCAGGCGGACGTTCTCGGGAGTGATCTCCACGCACTCGTCCTCGCGGCAGAACTCCAGCGCCTGCTCCAGCGAGAGCACCCGCGGCGGGATGACCTTCTCGGTCTCCTCGCTGGTGGAGGAGCGCATGTTGGTGAGCTTCTTCTCCTTGGTGATGTTGACGTCCATGTCGTCGGAGCGGGAGTTCTCTCCGACGATCATGCCCTCGTAGACCTCGGTGGTCGGCGAGACGAACAGCGTGCCGCGCTCCTGGAGGTTGAGCATGGCGAACGCGGTGACGGCGCCGGCGCGGTCGGCCACCAGCGAGCCGTTGTTGCGGGTGCGCAGCTCGCCGAACCACGGCTCGTAGGCCTCGAAGACGTGGTGCACCAGGCCGGTGCCGCGCGTCTCGGTGAGGAACTCGGTGCGGAAGCCGATCAGGCCGCGCGCCGGGACCACGAACTCCATGCGGATCCAGCCGGTGCCGTGGTTGGTCATGTGCTCCATGCGGCCCTTGCGGACGGCGAGGAGCTGGGTGATCGCGCCGAGGTACTCCTCGGGGGCGTCCACGGTGAGCCGCTCGACCGGCTCGTGCACCTTGCCGTCGACCGTCTTGGTGACGACCTGCGGCTTGCCGACGGTCAGCTCGTAGCCCTCGCGGCGCATCTGCTCGACCAGGATGGCCAGGGCCAGCTCGCCGCGGCCCTGGACCTCCCAGGCGTCGGGCCGGTCGGTGGGCAGCACGCGCAGCGACACGTTGCCGACCAGCTCCTTCTCCAGGCGGTCCTTCACCATGCGGGCGGTGACCTTGGAGCCCTTGACCTTGCCGACCAGCGGGCTGGTGTTGGTGCCGATCGTCATCGAGATGGCGGGCTCGTCGACGGTGATCAGCGGCAGCGGGCGCGGGTCGTCGGGGTCGGCCAGCGTCTCGCCGATCATGATCTCCGGGATGCCGGCGATGGCGATGATGTCGCCGGGGCCGGCCTGCTCGGCGGGCTTGCGCTCGAGGGCGTCGGTCATCAGCAGCTCGCTGATCTTGACCCGCTGGATGGTGCCGTCGGTGCGGCACCAGGCGACCTGCTGGCCCTTCTTGATCGTGCCCTGGTGGACGCGGCACAACGCGATGCGGCCCAGGTAGCTGGAGGCGTCGAGGTTGGTGACGTGCGCCTGCAGCGGCGCGGAGGGGTCGTACACCGGCGCCGGGATGGTGTTGGTGATCGTCTTGAACAGCGGCTCGAGATCCTCGGAGTCGGGCATGCCGCCGTTGTCGGGACGGTTGAGGCTGGCCCGGCCGGCCTTGGCCGAGGCGTAGACGATCGGGAAGTCGATCTGCTCCTCGGTGGCGTCGAGGTCGATGAACAGTTCGTACACCTCGTCGACGACCTCGGCGATGCGGGCGTCGGGGCGGTCGACCTTGTTGATGCACAGGATGACCGGCATCTTGGCGCCGAGCGCCTTGCGCAGGACGAAGCGCGTCTGCGGCAGCGGTCCCTCGGAGGCGTCGACCAGCAGGACGACGCCGTCGACCATCGACAGGCCGCGCTCGACCTCGCCGCCGAAGTCGGCGTGGCCGGGGGTGTCGATGATGTTGAGGGTCATGCCGCCGTGCTTGACCGCGGTGTTCTTGGCGAGAATGGTGATGCCCTTCTCGCGCTCCAGGTCGTTGGAGTCCATGACCCGCTCGTCGACATCCTGGTTGGCGCGGAACGCCCCGGACTGCCACAGCATGGCGTCCACGAGCGTGGTCTTGCCGTGGTCGACGTGCGCGATGATCGCGATGTTCCGCAGGTCGTCGCGGCTGTTCAAAGGCATGATGGAGTCTCGCTCTGGGTCGTGGAGGCCGGCCGCGGACACTGCGGCCTCCACCATTTTAGTTGATCGGGGTTACCACCACGTGCCGCGCCCGCGCAAAGCAAACATTTCTGGCATTGTTCACAAATTCGTGATGCGGTCGTCCACTAGCGCCCCACCAGCGAAGACGACCCGCCGTCCCGTCCGCCGGACCGCCGCCGGCGGGCCGCGAGAGCGGCTCCGGGACTAACAACGGCTCGCCCGGGAAGACATGCCAGCATGGTGGACGAAGGACTCATGCGACCGGCCGCCTCCGTGCACCGGGTCACCGACTCGGCGGTGGACCTTCTGACATGCAGGCGGCGCAAGGGCGAACGGTGCCGCATCGCCGTCTGGGGCCTGGTCATGGGCGCGTTCGTGGTCGCCTGCGTCACGCCGGTGGCCGCCAAGGCACAGGCGCTCGGGGCGCAGGCCCCCACGGCATGGGCCTCCTCCACCTGCGCGCCGGGCGTTCCCCATAAGCTTTTTCCATGCCCCTTGCCGCAGCATTCCCCGCGACGCTGATGACCAAGGACGGCGTACGGATCGACGCCGCGCACACCCCCTCCCGGGGAGACGCCGATCTTGGCATCGTCCTTGCCCACGGGTTCACCGGTTCCTGGCGAGAGAGCGCGACACGGCGCATCGCGCACGTGCTGAGCGGCTACGGCGGGGTGGTGGCCTTCGACTTCCGGGGCCACGGCAGGTCGGGCGGCCGCTCCACGGTCGGCGACGTGGAGGTGCTCGACCTGGACGCGGCGGTGGCGCACGCCCGCTCCATCGGGTACACGCGGGTGGCGACCGTCGGCTTCTCGATGGGCGCCGCGATCGCCGTCCGGCACGCCGCCCTGCACAGAGGCACCGACGCGGTGGTGGCCGTGAGCGGTCCCGCCCGCTGGTACTACCGCGGCACCCGCCCCATGCGGCAGGTCCACTGGGCCATAGAGCGGCCCTCCGGACGGCTGGCCGCCCGGGTGGCCAAGCGCACCCGCATCCAGTCCGGCACGTGGGACCCGGTGCCGCTCGCGCCGCACGAGGCGGTCGGGCGCATCGCGCCCACGCCGCTGCTGATCGTGCACGGCGACGCCGACGCCTTCTTCCCGCTGGAGCACGCCCACCAGCTCTACGATGCGGCGCGCGAGCCGAAGGAGCTGTGGATCGAGCCGGGGTACGGCCACGCCGAATCCGCCGCCACCCCCGGCCTCATCAGGCGCATCGGATCGTGGATCACGGAGGTGCCGCGGTGATCCTGGTGATCAACTCCGGGTCGTCCTCGGTGAAGTACGAGCTCATCGACGTGGAGGGCCCCACCCGGCACCAGGCGGGCAAGATCGAGCGCATCGGCGAGCCGGGGTCGCCGTACCCCGACCACGCGGCCGCGCTGGAGAAGGTCGCCGAGGAGGTCGCCCCGCACGCGGGCGGGCTCACCGCCGTCGGCCACCGCGTGGTCCACGGCGGAGCCGCCTTCACCGGTCCCGTCCTGATCGACGACGACGTCGTCAAGCAGATCGCGGAGGCCGTGCCGCTGGCCCCGCTGCACAACCCGTCGAACCTGGCGGGCATCGAGGTCATGCGCCGGCTCCACCCCGGCCTGCCGCAGGTGGCCGTCTTCGACACCGCCTTCCACAGCACGCTCACCCCGGCCGCCCGCACCTACGCGATCGACCGCGAGGTCGCCGAGCGGGCCGGCGTGCGGCGCTACGGGTTCCACGGCACCTCCACGGCCTACGTCTCCCGCGTGGCCGCCGAGATGGTGGGCAAGCCCGACATGGCCAACGTCATCGTGCTGCACCTCGGCAACGGCGCGAGCGCCTCGGCCGTGTCGGCGGGCCGCTGCGTCGACACCTCCATGGGCATGACCCCGCTGGAGGGGCTGGTCATGGGCACCCGCTCCGGCGACGTGGACCCCGGGGTGATCTTCCACCTGATCCGGGGCGGCATGACGCCGGACGAGGTCGAGGAGATGCTCGTCCACCGCAGTGGGCTGTACGGCCTGTGCGGCGACAACGACATGCGCACGGTCCTCGACCGGGTCGCCGCGGGCGACGACGAGGCCGCGCTGGCCTACAACGTGTACTGCCACCGGCTGCGCAAGTACATCGGCGCCTACACCGCGGTGCTCGGCCGGGTGGACGTCATCGTGTTCACCGGCGGGGTCGGCGAGAACTCCGCCCCGGTGCGGCGCAAGGTGCTCTCGGGCCTCGCGCCGATGGGCATCCGCCTCGATCCGACGCGCAACTCCTCGGTGCGCGGCGCCCGGCTGGTCTCCGCCGACGACTCGGCCGTGGCGGTCGCCGTCGTGCCGACCGACGAGGAGCTCGAGATCGCCATCGAGACCGCCGCCGTAGTGGCGCGAACCAATTTGGAATAAATGTCGTCTACCTCCTCAGGAGGTATGAGGTCCACCAGGGGACAGCCTTTACCCGGGCAGTACTCCTGACGGGGGCGACCTCGGACATCCTTGTAATGCGGGGCCGTCGCCCAGCGACGCGGGGGCGCGCTGGGCGGCGGTTGCGCACGACGTCGGCCGTGGTGGCACGACGTCGGCCGTGGTGGCACGACGTCGGCCGTGGTGGCACGACGTCGGCCGGGGGTGGCACGACGTCGGCCGGGGTGGACGGCCTCAGCCCAGGCGGGCGATCGACTTGTACTCCAGGTATCCGGCCAGGCCCTCGGGGCCGAGCTCGCGGCCGACGCCGCTGGCCTTGAACCCGCCGAACGGCGTGGACGGCTCCATGGTGTTCATCATGTTGACGCCGTAGGTGCCGGCGCGGACCCGGCGGGCGACGTCCATGCCGTGGTCGGTGTCGGCGGTCCACACCGTGCCCGACAGCCCGTACTCGCTGTCGTTGGCGATGCGGACGGCGTCCTCCTCGTCCTGGTACTCGATCACCGACAGCACCGGGCCGAAGATCTCCTCGCGGGCGATGCGCATGTCGTTCGAGACGCCCGCGAAGACGGTCGGCGCGACGTACCAGCCGCGGTCGCGGGGCCGGTCCAGGCCGCCGAGCACCGGCTTGGCGCCCTCCTCGATGCCGATCTTGATGTAGCCCTCGACGCGCTCCTGCTGGCGCTTGGCGACCATCGGTCCGATGCCGGTGGCCGGGTCGGCGGGGTCGCCGACCGCCTGCCCGGCGACCATGTCGGCGATGGCCTGGACCACCTCGTCGTAGCGGGAGGCGGAGGCGAGGATGCGGGTCTGCGCCACGCACGCCTGGCCGTTGTTCATCAGCGAGGCGATGGACAGGAACCCCATGGCGGAGGGCAGGTCGCAGTCGTCCAGGATGATCGCCGCCGACTTGCCGCCCAGCTCCAGGCTGCAGCGCTTCAGCTGCTCGCCGCAGATGCCGCCGATGCGCCGGCCGGCGGCGGTGGACCCGGTGAAGGCCACCTTGTCGACGCCCGGGTGCGAGACCAGGTGCTCGCCGGCCTCGCGGCCCGCGGCCACGATGTTGACCACGCCCTCGGGAATGCCGGACTCCTTGACCATCTCGGCCAGGAGGTAGGAGTCGAGCGGGGTCTCGGGGGCGGGCTTGACGACGACCGTGCAGCCGGCGAGGAGGGCGGGGGCCAGCTTGGTCATGATGACGAACTGCGGGACGTTCCACGGCACCACGGCGGCGACGACGCCGACCGGCTCGCGCCGGACGGTCACCGGGCCGAACAAGCCGGGACGTTCCTCCTCGATCGCGAAGCTCTTGCCGAGCTCGCTGTAGTACTGGAGCATGCCGAGCGGCTGCGGGGCCTGGGCGAGCTGGGAGAAGGTGATGGGCGAGCCCATCTCCAGGGTGATCAGCTCGGCCATCTCGGCCTGCCGGGCGGCGTACAGCCCGGCGAGCCTGCCGATCACCTCGGCGCGCTCGGCCATGGTCATCCGCGGCCACGGCCCGTGGTCGAAGGCCTGGCGGGCGGCGGCCACGGCGCGGTCCATGTCGGCGGGGGCGCCGTCGGGCACCCGGCCGACGACCTCCTCGGTGTGCGGGGAGACGACGTCGATCGTCGCGGTGCCCGAGGGAGCCACCCAGTCGCCCCCGATGAACAGACGGTCGTGCTGGAGCATGAGACTTGCCTCCTGGTCGGGCGGGGCCTGGTCCGGTCGGACCGGACGCCCGCTGGACGATCTTGCCGCGAGGACGCCCACGGGCCGTCCGCGGTGTCCGGTGGATACGACAGAACCATGTTCTACACAACTCGACAAGAGCCGGGGAGCGGAAGGCCCGGCGCGGCGCCCCTCGCCGGCATCGCCCGGGCCGGTCCGCCGGCCGGCGAGTGCCGTGGTCGCCGGCGGTGGGCATCGTGAGGTGCCGCCGGTCGTCGGCGTGTGACCCGGGGCCCAATTACCGGGATTTCCGCACCCTGCGTAGTCGCGAAGTGGTAGATACTTCGCCAATGGTGTATAGGTTCCTCCGATCGTGTGACAGGCCCGAAGATCGGCTTCTATAGTTTCGGGGCGTCGGGAATGGGGAGGGCTGATGCGATCAGGCCGTGCGGTCGTGCTGGCGGCCGTCCTCCTGGGCCTGTTCACCGCGCTGGTGATCCCGCCCGCCGATGCCAAGCCCACCCCGCAGTCCCAGCTCGACAAGCTGACCAAGCAGGCCGCCGATCTGCAGAAGGCCTACCGCGGTGAGATCCAGAGCCTGCAGGACACCCGCGACGCGGTGCGGAAGGCCGGGCTGCGGGTCAAGAAGCTCCGCGGCGACCTGGCCGACGCCGAGCGCCGGATGGGGCAGTTCTTCGCCACCTCCTACATGGCCGGCTCGGTCGACGGCCCGCAGGTCATCAACTACACCGGCGACCCCGACGCGATCCTCGGGCAGGCCGCCACCGTCACCTACCTGGCCGAGGAGAAGAACCAGCGGCTGAACCGCATCTCCGGACTGATCAAGGAGTCCAAGGATGCCAAGAAGCAGGCCGACGGCAAGATCGGCGACCTGAAGAAGGAGATCGCCCGCCTGGAGGACAAGAAGGCCGACGTCGAGCGGCTGCTCAAGAAGTTCGGCTTCCAGACCCCCGACGCCGGCAGCGGCCTGACCTCCCGCATGGTGAGCATCCGCAACGTCATCATGCAGAACTTCCCGATGCCGTTCGGCGTCGGATGCCTGCGCGCGGGGGACCCCGGCGAGCACGGCAAGGGCCGCGCCTGCGACTTCATGATGAGCACCGGCGGCCGCATGCCCGACGCCGCCTCCAAGGCGCGCGGCGACGCCCTGGCCCAGTGGTGCATCGAGAACGGCCGCCAGATCGGGATCATGTACATCATCTGGCAGCAGCGCTACTACGACATCCGCACCGGGGCCGGCTGGCGCATGATGTCCGACCGCGGCGGCATCACCGCCAACCACTACGACCACGTCCACGTCTCGGTCTTCTAGACCCTTCTGGACCCTTCTGGACCCTTCTAAACCCTTCTGGACCCGGACGGCCCGCCTGCCGTACCCCGCTCCGGGCGTCTCGCGGGCGCCGGTGTTCTCCAGACGGGGGTGTCCTGTCGCGGCGTCCGGCGCAGAGCTCTAGGCCGGCGTCCCGTGGTGGCGTTCGGCGGCGAGGCGGTTCTTGAGCCAGTGGTAGGACGCCTTCGGCGTGCGCTTCTGGGTGGCGAAGTCGACGTGGACCAGGCCGAACCTCTGGTTGTACCCCTCGGCCCACTCGAAGTTGTCCAGGAGCGACCAGACGTAGTACCCCCGCACGTCCACCCCCTCGGCCATGGCCGCGCGCAGCGCCGCGATGTGGCCGTCCAGGTAGGCGATGCGCCCCTGGTCGTCCACCACGCCGTCCGGGCCGGGCTCGTCGGCCTGCGAGCACCCGTTCTCGGTCACGTACACCGGCGGCAGCGCGTCACCGTAGCGCGCCCGCAGGCCCGTGAGCAGCTCGCGCAGCCCGTCCGGGACGACCGGCCAGCCGAAGGCGGTGGTCGGGTGGCCGGTGACGCCCGCGTCCACGAACGGCAGCCCACCGGTGTCCGCCCCGGGGGCGGGGGCGGCCACGCGGGTCGGGTTGTAGTAGTTGACCCCGAGGCCGTCCAGCGGCTGGGCGATGACCTCCAGGTCGCCGTCGCGGACGGCGTCGAGCGCGGGCACGCCGAAGGCCGACAGGTCCGGGTAGGAGCCGAGGAGCACCGGGTCGTTGAACAGCCTGTTGTGCAGGGTGTCGTAGGCGTCGGCGGCGCGCGCGTCCCGCTCCGCGTCCGAGGCGGCCCAGACCGGCGTGCAGTTGTTGGTGACCAGCACCCGTCCGGCGCCGTTCGCGCGCAGCGCCTGGGTGGCCAGGCCGTGCCCGAGGAGCTGGTGGTGGGCGGCGGGCAACGCGTCCAGGAACAGCGCCCGGCCCGGCGCGTGCGTGCCCAGGGCGTACCCGAAGACCATGTGGATGAACGGCTCGTTGAGGGTGATCCAGATGGGCACCCGGTCGGCGAGGCGGGCGGAGACGGTGTGGGCGTAGTCGGCCAGGCGGTGGGCGGTGTCGCGGTTCAGCCAGCCGCCCCGGTCCTCCAGCGCCTGCGGCAGGTCCCAGTGGAAAAGCGTGGCCGCCGGGATGATGCCCTGGGCGCAGAGCCCGTCGACGAGGCGGTCGTAGAAGTCGAGGCCGGCCTGGTTGACCTCCTGGTCTCCGCGCGGGTGGATTCTCGGCCACGATATGGAGAAGCGGTAGGAGTTCACCCCCAGATCCGCCATGAGCGTGACATCCTCTGACCAGCGGTGGTAATGATCGCAGGCGACGTCTCCGGTGTGACCATCGCGCACGTGGCCGGATTCATGGGCGAAGGTGTCCCAGATGGAGGTTCCCCGGCCGTCCTCCGCGGCGGCGCCCTCGATCTGGTAGGAGGCGGTCGCGGTACCCCAAAGGAACATGGTGACCTCCAGCAATATGAGTGATTCTCATGTTAGGCGCAGCAACCGGTTTCGGGAGGATGATGGGGAGATGATGAACGTCTCCGCAGGGACGCTTCGCCGCCGTCCCGCCCAGCGCCGCAGCCTCGAGCGGGTCGAGCGGATGCTGGACGAGTGCGCGCGACTGCTGGACGAGGTGGGCTACGACGGGCTGACCACCAAGGAGGTCGCCCGCAGAGCGGGAGTGCCCATCGGCACCTTCTACCAGTTCTTCCCCGACAAGCAAGGGCTCGTGCGGGCGCTGGCGCTGCGCAACCTCGACGGCTTCCTCGACCGGCTGACCATCCGGCTCGGCTCCGCCGAGATCACCGACTGGACCGACGCCGTCCACCTGGCCGTGGACGAGTTCGTCGCGATGAAGCGCACCACCCCCGGGTTCGCCATCGTCGACTTCGGTGAAATCCTGTTCTCCCCGGGCGGGCCGGCGCTCAAGGGCACCAACCGCCTGCTGGACGCGGCGCTGGAGAACAACGTCATCGTGGCCGACCGGCTCAGGGCGCTCACCATCGACCTGCTCGGCGCGCCCCGCGGGCCGGGTCTCGACCGCGCCCTCGTGGTGGCCGTCGAGGCGGCCGACGCCGTGCTCAAGCTCGCCTTCCGCCTGCACCCCGACGGCGACCCCGACCTGATCGCCGAGTGCAAGAACCTCGTCCGCCGCTACCTGGCCGACCACCTGCCGGAACGCTGAGGCCGCCGGCCGGGCGGGGCCGCCGTACGGGAGAGGGCGGCGCCGCCGGAGGCTTGACCTGGAGCCCACTCCAGGTGGCATTCTCGGCGGGTGAGCATCTACACACCGGGACAGGTCGCGGAGGAGACCGGCTTCAGCCTCGACACCCTCCGCTACTACGAGCGCATCGGCCTGCTCGAGCCGATCGAGCGCAACTCCGCCGGGCAGAGGCGGTTCAGCGAGGAGGACGTCGGCTGGCTCGGCATGGTGCGGTGCCTGCGCGACACCGGGATGCCCATCGCCGAGATGCTGCGCTTCACCGCGCTCGTGCGGGGCGGGCGGCAGACCATCGGCGAGCGCATCACCCTGCTCGAGGCCCACGACCGGGAGGTGGAGGAGCAGATCTCCCGGCTCAGGGAGCGGCAGGCCGCCATCCAGCGCAAGATCCACCACTACCGCGACCTCCTCGCCGAGCAGGCCGACCCGGCCCCCTGCGCCCACCCCGCCGCCCCCGGCGACCACGCCGCCTCCAACTGACCGGGCACCCCCGCTCCCGGTCACCTCGGCAGGCGGCCGCGTTCGTGGGGCCCGCGGCCACCGGCAGTGGTCTATGGCCCCAGTGATGTTGTCCAGCCGATCAGCGAGCCAGGCCGGAGGCCGGTCGCGGAGGTCGGCCTAGGCAGGGAGGAACGCGGTCAGCAGGTGGATCACGGTCCGGGGTACGACTGCCGCGCAGCGGGTCTTGCCCTGCACTGTTAAGTCGGCCAGCGACGTTCGGCATGGGGGACGTCTTCTATGAGGCCGGCGGAAGCCCCCATCCGCCGGGAAACGACCACGAGTTTCCTCGTGGACCTGGTGTGCGAGACGGAGTTGCCTTCGTTGTACCGCACCACGTGGTCGGCGGCGCCGAGAGCGGCGACCAGGCGCGCGATCTCGAGAAAGCCAAGACAAGATCACTCGAGCTCGTATCGCCTAGCAGGACCATCTCGGTCGGGTGGCTGCGATCGGCCTGAGAACGTCAAAGGACGGCACCGGCGAAGACCGCGTCAACGGCGCATCCCTGAGGTGCCGGTCGGTTCGATCACTCCTCGCGAAGACCCAGGTATATCCCGACCCTGCCCCAGAACCCCGGTTGTGGGCGCGCGAGTGGATCTTCTAGTGCGTCCGAAAGGTTGCGTCCGAAGTGCTCCAATGGCGGACGTGGCTTGTAGTCCTCTTGGAGAAAAAAATCTTCGTCGAGGCGGGGATCTTCGCGAAGACCGAGATAGACCGCCATTCGCGTACCGAACCCCAGGTCCTCGAGCGTGGGCATATGCGCAGGTCCGGGCGTTGAGTCCTCATCATGAAAACTGGGCTCCCTTCGCTGGGGCGGCGATAGGGATGTAGATGCGTCGTGAGGGAGAGCCCCGGTTTGCTCTGGCCGAGATGGCGGGCGTGACTCATCGGATGAGTCAATCGTGCGCGCCTGCTTGACCTGTAGGCGTGCGTAGTGCACCTGCATGGCTGCGGCGATCAGGCTGGCGACGGCCACGATTAAGCCGATCAACTCCACAAGTGCACACTATCCAAGTACACATCCTTCGTGAACTTTCTTCTTTCTGCAGGCCTTCGAGAACGGTAGTCGCGTGAGCGACCCGTACGACAGCGCCCCTGGGCCACTGCCGACCCCAGGTCGGCCGAGTAGCTTCCGGCGAGGGTCGGACGGGCAGGGGGCCATGGTACAAAAGTGGATAAATGCCAAAGATGGGCATATTCGCATCTCTTAGGGAACGAACGCTATCTAGCTAGGCATTTATGGGGGAACTCTGGGCATTCTTGGTGGCGTTAACCACCGTAAGCAGTGAGATATAGGAAGATGGAAGTGACAGATCTTCCTCCGAGAAGGGCACAGGATGAATCCTCAGGCGTACGTGGCGCTGGCGCTGAGCATCGGAGTCAATGGTGGCCTCGTGTCGGGGGTCGCTGTTGCTGCGACGGGTTCAAATCTGGGAGGGGCACTCGCCGGAGGTGGCGCAGCGTTCGTAGCCGTGACGACGCTGGTGCTGTTGATCATGCAAGTCACAGGTAGCTTCGCGCGAAAACCCTAGAGGACCAGAGGGGCGCCGTGGCTCTGCGGGGAAACCCGCAGGGCCACGGCTCCACCTCTGGTCCTCGGGTCTTGAGTTAGCGAGTCAGAGGCTGTTGTCCTGTCGTCGTGCGAGAAGAAGATGACGGCGGTGACCACGGCCCGGCCAAGGACCGGACCCAGCAGTCGCCGGTCGATGTCCGTTATCTGCGGCCGCCCTTGCTCACCTCGAGGGAGCCGGCGACCGCGGGGCCCGTGGCCGCCGGCTCCCCCGCCAGGATTTCGCGGAGGCGGTCAGACGGCGTTGGTGGGAGTCTCGCGGTCGCCGTAGGCGCTGGCTTGCAGGGTGTAGAGGTCGGCGTAGATGCCGTCGAGGGCCATCAGGTCTTCGTGGGTGCCCTGTTCGGCGACCTTGCCGTGGTCGAGCACGTAGATGCGGTCGGCGTACCGCACGCTCGCCAGGCGGTGGGTGATCAGCAGAACGGTGCGGCCGTCGGCGTGCCCGCGCATGCGCTCGAACAGCGCGTGCTCGGCGCGGGCGTCCAGGGCGGCCGTCGGCTCGTCGCAGATCAGCAGCGGGGCGTCGCGGTGGAAGCCGCGCGCCACCGCGATGCGCTGCCACTGGCCGCCGGACGGCTCGTGCCCGTCCTTGAAGCGGCGGTCGAGCAGGGTGCGGTAGCCGTGCGGCAGTTCGGCGATCACCTGGTCGGCGCCCGCCACCTCGGCGGAGGCGCGCAGGGCCGGCTCGCCCCTCTCAAGGCCCATGCCGATGTTGTCCCGTGCCGTGAGCGGCCAGCGGGTGTGGTCCTGGGCGATCACCGCGATGTCGCGCCGGAGCTCGTCCGGATCGACCTGGGCGATGTCCACGTCGTCCCATAGGACCCGCCCCTCGGCCGGGTCGTACAGACCCGCGATGATCTTGGCCAGCGTGGTCTTGCCCGAGCCGTTCTCGCCCACGAGCGCGACCACCTCGCCCCGGTCGATGTGCACCGAGACGTGGTCGAGCGCGGGTTCCTCCTTGCCCGGATAGTTGAAGGTGACGTCGTCTACGGCGATGCGGTCGAACGAACCTGGCGCGCGGCGCTCGCGCGGTGGCTCCGTGCGCCGGCCGGCCTGCTCGCAGAAGTCGAGGAAGTCGGTGAAGTACAGGCCCTCCTCGTACAGCCGGTTGGTGGAGTACATGAGGTTGGAGAGCGAGCTCTGGCCGGAGCGGATGGCGAGCACGGCCGTGCCGGCCACGGCCAGCGGCACGGCGCCGATGGCGAGCAGAACGCCCAGCGTCACGTAGACCAGGGCGGTGCCCGCGCCGCCCAGGGCCTCGCCGATGACGCGCGCCACCGCCTGGCGCCGGGCCATGCGCAGTATGGCGTCCTGCTCGGCCCCGGCGACCGCGTCGTACAGGCGGGTGAGGAACCGCCGCATGGTGAACGAGCGGACCTCGGCCGCCGTCGGCCGGGCCGCCATGAGGTCGCTGAGGATCCATTTGCGGCGTCGGACCGGGATCAGGGTGTACATCGTCGTGTAGCGCATGCGGGCCGCGCGGACGGCCGCCCAGGCGTCGGGCAGGACGGCCAGCAGGAGCAGGGGCAGCAGCACCGGGTGGAGGATGCCGAGCACGCCGGCGGCGGCGGCGATGCCGATGACGCCGGTGAGCAGGTCGATGGCGGAGTTCACCACGCTGTCCACCATGGACACGCCGCGCTGGCGGGCGCGTTCGAGGGCGTCGTGGAAGTCGGGGTCGTCGTAGCGGATGAGGTCGACGCGGCTGGTCAGCTCGTAGAGCTGCCGCTCGGCGATGCGCCCGACCTGCGGTTCGAGCCGGGCCTGCGCCCAGCCGGCCCCGGCCTGCAGGGCGGTGCGCAGCGTCGCGGCGGCCCCGACCAGCAGCAGGCTCGGCACGGCGGCCCTGACCCGCTCGGGCGTCGGCCCCGCGGTGAACAGTGCCTGGAGCACGCCGGTCGTGGCGAGCAGGCCGAAGGCGGTGAACACCCCGCCCAGCACGCTCAGCGCGATGGTGGCCGCCGTGTCGGGGCGGCTGGCCTGCCAGGCCAGGCGGACGGCGTGGCCGATGAGAGCGGGCAGCCGTCGGGCCACGGTGAGGAACCCGACGCCGGTCATCTTGTCGGCGTGGGCGTACCAGTCGCCGAGGGTGACCTCGCCGAGCTCGATCGACGCGTCGCCGGGAGCAAGGGCATCGGCCTGGTGCGGTGCGTCGGCGAAAGCCGGGGGATCGGCCCGGTGCGGCGCGTCGTCGGAAGCCGGGACGTCGGCCTCGTGCGGGGCGCCGGCGGACGGGGAGGCGTCGGGAGGAGCGGTGACGGGGGCGGGGGTGTGGTGGGCGGGCTGGGACGGGGCGCTCTTCGGCGTGGAGCCGTCCGGAGCGGATGGTTCCTGAGGAAGGTCGGCCATGCTCGCAGTGTGACCGCCGCCACCGACAAATTAAAGCGGCGGTGGTAAAGCGTCACTATTAAGTTGAAAGCGCAATTATTGCAGTAGGCGACTTATGTCCGGGCCGAGCGGCCGCGAGGCGAGCGCGGCGGCCCGCCGGGACGCGGCTCGCGCCGGTCGGCCGGACCCGCCGCAGGCCCCGGAAGGTCGGCGGCGAGGCGCTCGGCCTCGTGGTGCAGCGCGGCTATGAGGAGGAGTTCGAGGCTCAGGTCTTCGAGGTCGACGGTTTCCATCTGCGTCTCCCGACGTGAGGTGCCTTGCCGGCCCGGAGGTCGTCCGCGAGGCCGGCGCTCGGGGAATCTTACCTTCCGTGATGGCAGATCGCAGTCGTGGCCAGGGTAGATCACTCTTTGTAGGTAACGGGCGAACCGAAATCGGCGTTTGAGCAGGCAGGTTGCCGAGGGCGCCGGAGGAAGCGCCCGGCCCCGTCGTCGCTCCACCTTCGATCTCCTGCCGTCCGGTCGTCCGCCACTGCCCGGCTGATCGTCTCTCGTCCCGGGAACGTGCCAAGCGGAGGTGGCCCGCATCCTGGCCCGGCGTCTTCCCTGTACGTGATCAGAGCAGGGTAACCAATACGGTCACAATTACGGAAGGTGGTATTTCGTGAAAATCTACCTATTCGGCGACGGGTGCCAGGGTGCACGGTGGCCTTGACATGCCCGCATCGGCCCACTGCCAGGAAATCACGATTCTTCCCCCGAAAGCCTGTTGTCCCGAAGCGCGGCGTTCGACAGCCTTCATACATGCGAATCGTGACGGGAAATGAGCGGGACGCGGTGCTTGGTGGAACACTTGCGTGTTGGCCGAGCCCCCTCGCCGGGGAGGCGAGAGCCGCCGGCGGGTGACCGCCGGGCGTGCGCAACGTCCCCGGCGGGGCCTCATCGAAGGCCGGCCGCCACGACGGCCCGTGTCCCGCGTGATGGGCGAGGTCACCTCGGAGGGGTGGAGACCGGACCCGGGGACATGCGGCCCGCGAGCTCGGGTCCCGGCGCCCATGGTGCCGACGGCCCGGGCTCGCCCCCGCCGTGGGCGACGGGTCAGCCGGAGCGCACGTCCAGCCCGAGGGCGGTGGCGATCAGCACCGCCTGCGCGAGGTCGACCACGGCCCCGCGCAGATTCGCGCTCAGCGGGTCGAGCGAGGACAGGTCGCTGCCGCGAAGGTCGCATCGGGACAGGTCGGCGAGCCGCAGCGAGGCGCCCGACAGGTCGGCCCGCTGGAGTGTGGCGCCCTCCAGCCGGGCGCCGGTGAGGTCGGCCTCGCGCATGCGCACGTCCGTGAAGGAGACGCCCCGCAGCTCGGCGCCGGACAGGCGGGCGAACGACCAGTCGCCGCCGTCGACCTTCATCAGGTCGAAGGAGCAGCCGTCGAACTCGCTGCCGACCATCTTGCACCCGGTGAAGGCGGCGTCGAAGAAGTTGCACCGGGTGAAGGTGCAGTTGAGGAAGGCCGCGTCGGTGTGCCGTGAGGCGTTGAACCGCACGCGCCGGAAGGCGCAGCCGGAGAAGACGGCGCCCTGGTCGATCATCTCGGTCATGTCCACGTCGACGAAGGCCACCTGGTCGTGCCGCTCGCCCGTCACGTCCCGCCCGTCCCAGTCGTCGGACTCGATGGAGGTGAGGATTTCGGGCGCGGGACGGTCGCCGGTGGTACGGGAGCTCATGGCAGTGCCTTTCCGTGTGGGTCCGCGTGGGTCCGTGTGGTCCGTGCGGTGGCGGGGCCGCTATATGGAGACGTTATTCGCACACCCTTGACGGTGCGGGTTGTGAGATGGGTTGATTGCGTACTGACAACGTTGTCACCTTGGGCCTGGTACACGGGGGCGGGCTTACGTGCGACAGCTCCTCGAACCGTGAAGGGACCAGAGCAATGCGACGACGCTGGATGTCGGCCGTCGCGGTGACCGTGGCAGGCCTCCTGTCCCTCGCCGCCTGTGGCGGTGGTGGTGACGACAAGGGCACCGGCGCCGGTGGGAAGACCGCGAACAAGCAGGTTGAGGTCTTCTCCTGGTGGACGGGCCCCGGTGAGGCCGACGGCCTGAAGGCCATGCGCGAGATCTTCCAGAGGCAGAACCCGAACCTGTCGTTCTTCGACGCCGCCGTGGCCGGCGGCTCGGGCGACAAGGCCCGGGCGCTGCTGTCCAGCAAGCTGCAGGCCAACCAGCCGCCGGACACCTTCCAGGGACACGCGGGCGCCGAGCTGCAGGGCTACATCAAGGCCGGCAAGCTGGAGCCGCTGAACTCCCTCTACGACGAGCTCAAGCTGAAGGACGTCTTCCCGCAGCAGCTCGTGGACCAGATCACCTACGAGGGCAACGTCTACTCGGTCCCGGTCAACATCCACCGCTCGAACGTTCTGTGGTCCAACCCCAAGGTGCTGAAGGACGCGGGCATCTCGGCCGCGCCCAAGACCATCGAGGAGTTCATCGCCGACCTCGAGGCCGTCAAGAAGACCGGCAAGATCCCGCTGTCCATCGGCTCGGAGTGGACCGTCGTCCACCTGATGGAGAGCGTGCTGCTCGGCTCGCTGGGCACCGACGGCTACAACGCGCTGTGGGCCAAGGGCGCCGACTGGTCGGGCCCGAACGTCACCAAGGCGCTCACCGACTTCAAGACGATCCTGTCCTACGCCGGTCCGCCGCAGGACGACTGGCAGCCCGCCGCCAAGCAGGTCGCCGACGGCGCCGCCGCCTTCAACATCATGGGCGACTGGGCCTACGGCTACTTCCACAACGCGCCGGACGGAGGCCTGGGCAAGAAGTCCAAGGAGGACTTCGAGTGGGCGGCCTCGCCGGGCACGGACGGCACGTTCATGTGGCTGTCGGACAGCTTCACCCTGCCGAAGGGCGCGCCGAACAAGGACGGCGCCCTCGCCTGGCTCAAGGTCGCGGCGAGCAAGGAGGGCCAGGACGCCTTCAACCCCAAGAAGGGCTCCATCCCGGCCCGCAAGGACGCCGACAAGAGCCTCTACCAGGACTACCTGGAGTGGGACCTCGACCAGTGGGCGAACGACAAGCTGGCCGGCTCCATCCAGCACGGCGTGGTCGCCAACGACGCCTGGAAGACGGCCATCACCGAGGCGGTCGGCCTGTTCCTGCAGAGCAAGGACCCGGCCAAGTTGCAGCAGGCCCTGGTCGAGGCCGCCAAGACCAACAATCAGTGAGTTGATCTCTTACGGCTCGCGCCCGCGTCGCTCTTCAGGCGCGGCGGGCGCGGGCCTTCGCTGGGGGTAAGTGTGTCGCGCGTCCGCAGATGGCTGCCGGGTCTGCTCCTGGTCACGCCGTCGATCATCGCGATAGCGGTCTTCGTGTACGGAATGCTCGGCTGGAACTTCAAGCTGGCCATGACCGACCGGCACGACGAGATCTCCGCCGGGAAGTTCGTGGGCCTGACGAACTTCGTCTCGCTGTGGGACCAGGAGCGCTGGGGCATCTCGGTCAGGCACGCCATCGTGTTCACCGTCGTGTTCGTGGGTGGCGCCCTGGCGCTCGGCTGGCTCCTGGCGTTCCTGATGGAGAGGGGGATCAGGGGTGAGGGCGGCTTCCGCGCCATCTACCTGTTCCCGATGGCCATCTCGTTCGTCGCCACGGGCGTGGTGTGGCGCTGGCTGATGAACAGCGGTCAGGACGCGCAGGCGGTGGGGCTGAACCGGCTGTTCGACGCCGTCGGGCTGGGGTTCCTGCAGAACGAGTGGTTTCGGGGCCAGGACTGGGGGATGGCGGCGATGGCCATCCCCGCCGTCTGGCAGATGTCCGGATATGTCATGGCATTGTTCCTGGCGGGGTTCCGTGGCGTGCCGGACGAACTGCGCGAGGCCGCGCGGGTGGACGGCTGCAAGGAGTGGCAGGTCTACCGCTACATCGTCTTCCCGTTCCTGCGGCCGGTCACCCTGTCCGCCCTGATCATCCTCGGGCACATCTCGCTCAAGGTCTTCGACCTGATCGTGTCGGTGTCCGGCAAGCAGATCATCACCGACGTGCCCGCCGTCTTCATGTGGGTCGCCGTCTTCGACGCCCACGACCCGGCCAAGGGCGCCACGATCGCCGCCTACATCGTCCTGACCGTCGCGGTCTTCGTCGTGCCCTACCTCGTCTGGAACGCCCGCAGGGAGAAGCGCTCATGAGCACGGCCGTCGCGGCCCCGTCCAAGACCCGGCACCAGGCGCCGCCGGCGGCCCGCCGGGCCCGCTGGCCGCTGTACCTGCGGTTCGCGCTGCTGCTCATCTTCGTCCTGGTCTTCCTGATCCCGATCTACGTCCTGCTGGTCACCAGCTTCAAGCCGCTGACCGAGGCCGATCCGAGCCAGGCGTGGAGCCTGCCGAAGGTCTGGACGACCGAGGCGTGGCAGGTGGCCTGGGAGAAGCTCAAGCCGGGCATCGCCAACAGCTTCCTGCTGGCGATCCCCGGGTCGCTCATCTCGGCCGCGCTCGGGGCGATGAACGGGTTCGTCCTGTCCAAGTGGCGCTTCCCGGGCGCCGACGTGGTGTTCACGCTGTTCCTGTTCGGCATGTTCATCCCGTACCAGGGGGTGATGATCCCGCTGGTCCAGCTCATGGTGGATCTGGGGGTGTACGGGGGCATCCCCGGGCTCGTGCTGGCCCACGTCGTCTACGGCATCCCGATCTGCACGCTGATCTTCCGCAACTACTACGTGACGATCCCGGACGAGCTCATGGAGGCGGCCAGGGTCGACGGCGCGGGGATGCTGCGCACCTTCTGGTCGATCGTGATCCCCGTCTCCGGGCCGGCGGTCGCCGTGGTGATCATCTGGCAGTTCACCTCGATGTGGAACGACTTCCTGTTCGCGGTGTTCCTCACCGGGCCGACGTCCTGGCCGACGACCGTGATGCTGAACAACATCGCCGGCGCCCAGACCGTCCCCTACAGCCAGCAGATGGCCGCCGCCATCCTCGCCTCGATCCCGACGATGGTGGTCTACGTGCTGCTCGGCCGCTTCTTCATGCGAGGCCTCATGGCCGGCGCCCTGAAGGGCTGACGCGGTGTAAGTGGCATTGCCGCTTGGAGACCCTTACGGATAGAGTCGGCATGTAAGTGGCGAAAGCCGGTGCTGATCCTTACCGGAGGGTGCATGACCCCGCATGCCGACCGGGCCGGGTCCACGCTGCGGCAGTTGATCACGCTGGCCGTGCCGGCCCTCGGCGTCCTGGCCGCGGAGCCGCTCTATCTGCTCGTCGACACGGCCGTGGTCGGCCATGTCGGCGCGGTGCCGCTCGCGGGACTCTCGGTCGGCGCGATCGTGCTGGCGCAGATCGCCACCCAGATGACGTTCCTGTCCTTCGGCACGACCGCGCGCGCGGCCCGGCTGCACGGCGCGGGCCGCCGGGCCGACGCCGTGGCCATGGGCGTGCAGGCGACCTGGCTCGGCGCGATCACCGGGCTGGCGCTGGTCGTGGCCGGGCAACTGCTCGCCGGCCCGATCGCCCGTCTGCTCGCAGGCGACGACCAGGTGGCCGAGGCCGCGGTGAGCTGGCTGCGCATCGCCCTGTTCGGCGCCCCGATGATCCTGATCACCATGGCCGGAAACGGCTGGATGCGCGGCGTGCAGGACATGCGACGCCCGCTGCGCTACGTCCTGACGGGCAACGCGATCTCCGCGGTCCTGTGCCCGGTGCTCGTGCACGGGCTGGGCTGGGGGCTCGACGGCTCGGCCGCCGCCAACGTGGTCGCGCAGCTGATCTCCGCGAGCCTGTTCGTGCGGGCGCTGGTGAGCGAGGGCGTGCCGCTCGCGCCGGTGCCCGCCGCGATGCGCGCCCAGCTCGGCATGGCCCGCGACCTGGTGCTGCTCGGGCTGGCCTTCCAGGCGTGCTGGGTGTCGGCCACCGCGGTGGCCGCGCACATCTCCACGGCGGTGGTCGGCGCCCACCAGGTGGTGTTCCAGCTGTGGATGTTCCTGGCCTTCGTGCTCGACGCGCTGGCCATCGCCGCGCAGGCGCTGGTCGGGGCCGCGCTCGGCGCGCGGGACGGGGAGCGGGCGCGCCGGCTGGCCTGGCAGGTGGCCGGCTGCGGGCTCCTGTTCGGGACGGTGCTCGGCGTCGTGTTCGCCGCGCTGGCCGGCACCCTGCCCCACGTGTTCACCGCCGACCCGGCCGTGCTGGCGGAGATGCCGCGCGCGTGGTGGTTCTTCGTCGCGTTGCAACCGGTCGGCGGCGTCGTGTTCGCCCTGGACGGCGTACTGCTGGGCGCCGGCGACGCGGCGTACATGCGCACCGCGACGCTGTGCGCGGCGGCGCTGGGGTTCCTGCCGGTGGTGTGGGCGTCGCTGAGCCTCGGCTGGGGGCTGGTCGGGATCTGGTCGGGGTTGTCGCTCTTCCTGCTGATCCGGATGACCACCCAGCTGGCCCGGCTCCGATCCGGCCGCTGGGCCGTACTCGGCGCCGTCCGCTGACCAGGCCCCCGGCCGTCCCGTGCCTCAGGCCGTTCCGCGCCCCAGGCCGTAGGGGCCTGGGTCGCCCGGCACCTGAGGATCGGACCGGTGGACTCCGGTCGGCCGATCCGGTCCGGCGCAGGGCCGGGGATCGGTCAGACGCCTTCGGACAGCGCGTCGCCGAGCGGGGTGCGGTGGTACAGCACCGAGCGGCCCACCCGCGTGCCGGTGATCAGCCCGGCCTCGCGGAGCGCCGCCACATGGTCGCCGGTCCCGCCGACGCTCATGTCGAGCAGGGCGGCGAGCTGCGTCGTGGTGGCCGGCAACCGCAGCAGGATCGCCGTCCGGGTGGCGCCGATGAGCCGGGTGAGTCCCCGCGGCGGAGCGGGCTCCGCCGCGATGCCCCGGGCCTGGTAGACCAGCGCGTACGGCCAGGCGTCCTCCAGGTACGCCCCCACCCCCGGCCCGAAGACGGTGGGGACCAGCAGCAGCCCCCGGCCGTCGAGCCGGTGCCGCTCGTCCTTCCCCGCGGCGTCCATCCGCACCGCGATGTGCCCCGGACCGTCGACGGCGCACCAGCGCACCCGCGGGTCGAGGTCGTCGAGCGCCGCCGCCCACCCATAGGCGGCCAGGCGCCCCGCGCGGTGGGCGACGTCGCGTTCGAGGATCGCCTGGAAGCGCGGCCAGCCGGGCGCGAGGATCTCCTCCCACGTGGCCCGCAGCACGTCGGCGAGCAACCGGACGATGTCGGGCCGGTCGAGGACGGCCAGCGCCTCGGGGGAGGGCGGAGGGCCGCCGTGCAGGTTCCTCGCGATCTCCTCGCGCGCCTGGGCGAGGGGCGTGGCCCGCATCACCGCCAGCTCCTCCTCGAAGGCGACGTTCACCCCGGCCGGGGGCGGGGCGATGAAGTCGGCGTTGTACTCGCCGCGCCGGAACAGCAGGACCAGCGCTCCGAGCGCGGGCAGTCGCGCCAGCAGCCGCTCGTAGGCAGGCCGGTGCCGCTCCACCCACGGCCGGTGCACCCCCGCCTCGTACCGGCCGGACAGCAGCCACAGGGCGTGCATGGTCTCGATCAGCCGCGAGACCGCGAACCGGCTGGTCATCACATCCTGCGGACTGACCTCGACCCGGATCACCCTCCCCACGTCACGCTCCCCTCCTCGCCCTTCGCGCCATGCGCCCTGATCCCGGACGTCTTCGAGGCAGCGCCTCTCCTCTTCGTCGCTGACCTTTCGGTTATTTCCGAAACTTTAGCCATGGCGGGCCGATGGCCGCAGCATCGTGGCGGGAGGTGGCGGTGACCAGGACAGACCACACGCGACGGGCGACGTTCGGCCAGGTGTTCGCCGTGCCGGAGTTCCGGGTGCTCTTCGGGAGCTTCGCACTGCTGGTGGCGGGCGACGCGGTCAAGATGCTGGCGTTCGCCGCGCTGGTGTACGGGCGGACCGGTTCGGCCGGTCTGTCGGCGCTCGCCTACATGAGCGGGTTCCTGCCGTACGTGCTCGGCGGGACGTTCCTGCTCTCGCTGGCCGACCGGATGCGGCCCCGGCGGCTCATGATCGCGGGCGAACTGGTCCGTGTCGCGGTCTGCCTGGCGCTGGCCTTCGGTGGGATGCCCGTGTGGGCGATGCTGCTGCTGGTCGTGGTCACCGGGACGCTCAACCCGGTGTTCGGCGCCGCGCGCACCGCCACGCTCCCGGAACTGCTCCCGGGGGACTCGTTCGTGCTCGGCCGCTCGGTGCTCACGATCACCTCCGCCGGCGCGCAGATCGGCGGCCTGGCCGCCGGGGGCGCCGTGCTGTCCCTGGCCGGCCCCGGGGGAGCCCTGCTGATCACCGCCGCGCTGTCCGGGGCGGGCGCCGTCCTTCTGCGACTGGGCCTGCCCGACCACCCGCCCCGCGCGGCCGTCCCCACCGCCGTCCCCTCGTCGCCGAGCAGGGCCGAGACCGCGGCGAGCGGTACGGGAAGCGTGCAGGAACGGCCGTCGGCGGAGAATGCAGAGATCAGTGGCGGGGTGGGGGCCGTTGGCGGCGGGGCGGGGACCGGTCGCGGAAGGCACGGGGCGGGGCACGCAAGGCGGGACCTGGGGGCGGCCGGGGGGAACGCGGTGCGGGCGTCGCTGCGGGTCAACCGCCGGCTGCTGGCCGACCGGCGCGTCCGCGGGCTGATGCTCTGCGGCTGGATCCCGGTGATGTTCGTGGCCGGAGCCGAAGCCCTCGTCGTCCCCTACCTCGGTGAGCTCGGCGCGCCGTCCCAGGCGGGGCTCGTGCTCGCGGCGTTCGCGGTCGGGATGGCGCTCGGGGACCTCTTCGTCGGCAGGTTCGCCGCGCCGGCCCTGCGGGAGCGGCTCTCCTTCCCGCTCGCCGTGGCCTCGGGGGTGCCGCTGGCCGCCTTCGCCGCACGGCCCTCGCTTCCGTGGTGCCTGGCGCTCGGCGTGCTGACCGGGGTGTGCCTGGCCTACAACCTCGGGCTCCAGCGCAGGTTCGTGGACGCCGCGCCGCCGGACGCCCTCGGCCAGGCTTTCGGCCTGTTCACCTCCGGGCAGATGACCACGCAGGGCCTCGGCGCCGCGCTGGCGGGCGCGATCGCCTCGCTGCTCCCCGCGCACCTCGCCATCGCGGTCATCGGCGGCACCGCCGTCCTCGCGGCCCTCGCCCTCGCTCGCCACCTCCGCCCCGAGCACGCGGAGCCGGCACGGCCCGCGGAACCCGGACAGCCCATGGAGCCCTCACATCCCGGAGAACCCGTGGAGCCCTCAGAACCCGGACGGACCGCTGGGTCCTCACGGCCCGCACAGTCCGCGCAACCCGCGGACGCCGCCCCGCCCGCTCAGGCCGGTGAGGATGGGGCGGCGGTCATCGAGGTTGGGAGAGGCTGAGCCGGGCGCCGAGACAGGTGAGAAGTTCCAGTTGGTCGTAGTAGATGCAGTGCATGGTGATCAGGCCGTTCCGGAAGGCCCGCGTACTGCACCCGCGGATGGTCACTCCCCGCCCGGTGGCTTCGATCACCTCGCCGTCGGGCATGAGGAACGGCCCGTTGTGAGTCCCGGTGAGGATCCATTCCATGACCACGCAGTCCCCGCAGAGCATCTTGTTCCACGGGGTCAGCTGGAGATCGGGGAAGGCGTCCAGGAAAAGGGCCCAGAAGGACCCGATCTCGTCGCGGCCCTCGCCCTTGCCGCTGGGCGACATGTAGAACGCGTCCTCGGTGTAGCAGCGGGTCAGCGCGTCGAGGTCGTGCTTGTTGATCGCGTCGACCATCCGGCTGGTGACTTCCTCGAAGTCGGACATCGCGAGCCCCCATTTCCTCGCGTCACCTGTCACGGTACTCCGCCCGCCCCGGCGCCGCCCGACGGGAAGACCCGCCACCGCCCCTTTGGGCAACCTCATCGTGAACCTCAGGCCACCGCTGGGAAAAGCCGCCCTCGTGAACCTCAGGGCAGCAGCAAAGCCTTGCCGGGGACCTCGCGCGCCTCGATCGCCGCGTGCGCCTCGGCGGCCCGGACGAGGGGGAAGGTGCGGCCGATGACCGGTTCCAGCCGGCCCGCCGCCGCCTCGGCCATGGCCCGCTCGGCCAGCCGGTTCCGCTCGGCAAGACCGAGCTGCACGTCCTGGATGCCGCGAACGGTGATCTGGCGCCGGCCCGCCTCCGCCGGATCAATCGCGCTGAAGCCGCCGCCGGCCGCGCCGTGCGCCGAGAAGCGGGCGCCCGGGGCGGCGATCGCGAACGCCGCCTGCCCGATCCGGCCGCCCGCGCCGTCGAACACCACGTCGGGGCCGCCGGTCACCTCCCGGACGTGCTCGGCCCAGCCGGGCTCGGTGTAGTCGACGACGACGTCGGCGCCCATCCGCTGGGCGAGGTCCAGTTTGCGCTCCCCGCGCGCCGCCGCGGTCACCCGCGCCCCGGCCGCCCGCGCGAGCTGGACGAGCAGGATGCCCATGCCGCCGGCCGCCGCCGTGACCAGCACCCGGTCACCCGGCTTGACCTCGGCCGCGTCGAGGACCGCGAGCCCCGTCACGCCGTCGTGCATGAGGGCCGCCGCCCACGTGGGGTCCAGGCCGTCCGGGACGGCGAGCAGCGCCTCCGCCGGGACGGCCACCCGCTCGGCGTACCCGCCCTGGGAGTCCGGGGTGCAGGCCGCGACCGTCCGGCCGGCCCAGGCGGCGTCCACCCCCCGGCCCGTGGCGCTCACCCGCCCGGCCACCGCCCCGCCCGGCACGTACGGCGGCTCGACCGCGAACCACTGCCGGGCCGTCCCGGAGCGGATCTGCGTCTCGACGAACAGGGTGTCGGCCGCCGCGACGTCGATCACGACTTGTCCCGGCTCCGCCACCGGATCGGGCACCTCCGCCGCCACCAGCACCTCGGGGCCGCCGAACCGCTCCACTCGTACAGCGCGCATGCCGCCACTCCCTCTCATGGGACGACCGTCGTCCGAGGGCAGTCTCGAACTTCAACTCAAGGTGAAGTCAACTCCGCCGTCGCCTCGGCGGGCGCTCGGCGCACGTCCGGCAGCGCGAGCACGGCCAGATTGGCGGCGGCGACCAGGACCGCCCCGGCGACCAGCGGCGCCGCCGTGCCGGTCACGGCCGCGACCGGCGCGGCGACGGCCAGGCCGAGCGGCCGGGCGGCGAAGGAGATGAGCCCGTCGAACGCTCCCACGCGGCCCAGGGCCTCCTCCGGGATGCGCTGCTGCAACGACGTCTCCCAGAGGGGGGTCAGCACGCCGAGGCCGAACATGGCGGCGCAGTAGGCTCCGGCGACCACCGCCAGCGGCATCGGCGGGCCGAAGGCCGCCAGGGGGAGCGCGTAGGCGGCGGCGCCGACCGCGACGACCGCGAGCGGGCGGCGGACCGGCAGCCGGGGCGCGGCGTAGACGCCCACCAGCAGGCCGACGGTGCCGAGCTGGGTGATCAGCACCCACGAGGCCTCACCGCCGAGATCGCGCACGGCGATCAGCGGGCCGAGCGTCAGCAGGAAACCGGCGGCCAGGTGCCATACTCCGTGGCCGAGCACGCTGGCCAGGAACCACGGGTGCCGGCGGGTCTCCACCCATCCTTCGCGCAGGTCGGCGAGGAACGACCCGCGCGGGCCCCGCCGGACGGCGCGGGCGGGGCGCAGCCCGCCGAGCGTCAGCGCGGAGACGGCGAACAGTCCGCCGGTGAGCAGCGAGGACCAGCCCGGGCCGAGAGCGAGGACGAGCGCGCCGGCCGTGGCGGGAGCCACCACCTGGGCGAGCCCCTGGGCCACGCCGATGCGCGCGTTCACGCGCAGCCGCTCCTGATCGGCCACCACGGCCGCCACCAGCGTCCGCACCGCGGGCGTCCCGAGGGCCAGCCCCGCGCCGGTGATCGCCGACAGCACCGCGATGTCGGGGATGCGGACCACGCCCGCGAGCAGTTCCGCCGCGACGCCGAGCTGTGCCGCGCCGCGCACCAGGTCGGCCGCGAGGACGACCCGCTGCGGAGGGAAGCGGTCGGCGACCACCCCGGCGACCGGGAGCATGAGCAGCATCGGGATCATCTCGCAGGCGAGGACGAGCCCGAGGTCGCCGGCGGAGCCGGTGGCGCGGACGACCGCGAGGGTCAGCGTCGTCGGGATCAGCGCGGTCGCCAGGGCCGCGATCGTCCGCCCGACGAGCAGGCGGCGCACAGGTGAGCTCATGGGCCGAGAACATATTTCGCTAGCTAATCTTTTGTCAACGAAATACTTGTCGGCGTAGCATACTTACGGGATGGAGGACTCCGTCGATCGGCATCTGGCGCGGTGGCGCGACAAGGCGCCGTTCGACGAACGGGTCGAGGCGATCATCACGCGCATCCAGCTCCTGGCCCGCCACGTCGCGCACGCCAAGGACCGCGCGCTGGCCGAGGTCGGCCTTCAGGGGTTCGAGTTCGAGACCCTCCACCGCCTCGTGGCCCGGGGCGAGCCCTGGCGGGCGACGCCGTCCGAGCTGGCCACCGAGCTGATGGTCTCGCCGGCCGGCATGACCGGGCGCCTCGCGACCCTCGAGAACGCCGGCCTGGTCCGCAGGCTGCGCGGCGTCGAGGACCGCAGGCGCGTCGACGTCGAGCTCACCGAGCAGGGGCACGCCCGGTGGTACGCCGCCATGGAACTGCGCGGCACCGCCGAGGACGGCATGGTCCACCCCCTGACCCAGGCCGAGCAGGACACCCTGATCGCCCTCCTCAAACGCATGCTCATCCAAGCCGAGTCCACCCGCTGACCCACCGCCCGCCGCCCCGGACCCGTCCCACGGCGCGCCCCGCGAAGACGCGCCCGGTGTCAGAACTCGGTGAGGGGTGAAGGGAGAGCGGGTGTTCCCTTGCCCGGGTGAGGCGGGTCAGGGGGGCGGGGGGCGTTCGCCGGAGCCTCGGGGGATGAGGTGGGTGGGGAGCTGGATGTGCTCGATCGGGCCGTTCTCGCCGGTCAGGCGGCGGAACAGCAGCTCGGCGGCCGTGCGGCCGAGGCCGACCGGGTCCTGGGCCACCACGGTGATCGCGGGGTCCAGCAGGTCGGCCAGCTCGAAGTCGTCGAAGCCCACGATCGCCGGCCGCGGAGTGGGAAGGGCGCGCAGGGCGGCCACCGTGAGCTGGCCGTTTCCGGTGAACAGGGCCGTCGGCGGGTCGCCGAGCGCCAGCGCGTCCGCCACCGCCGCGCTCACCCGGCTCTGCTCGGGAACGCCCATGGAGACCAGAGACGGGTCGTACGGCAGGCCGGCGGCCTCCAGAGCCTCGCGGTAGCCGCGCAGCCGTTCCTGGGCGGTGAAGATGGCGGGCTGGTCGCCGAGGAAGGCGATGCGGCGGTGGCCGTGCGCGATGAGGTGGGCCACGCCCGTCGCGGCGCCCCCGGCGTTGTCGCACAGCACGGTGTCCACCTCGACGGCCGGGCCGGTGTGGCGGTCGGCCTCGGCGGTGAGGCCGGTGGGACGGTCGATAGCGAGGGCAGGGCCGGTGGGATGGTCGGTCTCGGGGGTGGGGCCGGTGGGACGGTCGATGGCGAGGGCAGGGCCGGTGGGGCGGTCGGTCTCGGGGGTGGGGCCGGTGGGGCGGTCGGCGAAGACGGCGCGGATGCCCGCGGCCAGCTCGGGGGCGAGGTAGCCGTGGTCGTACCCCGCCGGCACGATGACCAGCCCGTCGACGCGCCGGGCGCAGAAGGCCAGCACCAGCGCGCGCTCGCGCTGCGGGTCCTCGCCCGAGGAGCCGGTGAAGACCAGGGAGCCGTTGCGCAGGGCGACGTCCTCCACGGCGCGGCTCAGGCCGGAGTAGAAGGGGTCGGCGACGTCCTCGATGATGAGACCGATGCTGGCCGTGCGCCCTCGCCGGAGCACCCGGGCGCCGTCGTTGCGGCGGTAACCGAGCAGTTCGATGGCCTGGCGCACCCGTTCGGCGGTCGCCGCGTTGACGCCCGGCTCGTCGTTGACCACGCGGGACACCGTCTTGAGCGCGACGCCTGCCGTGGCCGCGACGTCGTTCATCGTGGGCCGCCCGCGCCTGGTCTCTGCCACGCTCCGCATCATTCCGTATCGGAGCGCGATGTGACAACGTTGTCACGAGCTCTGACCGGGGCGTCAGGCTTGGAACTGACGTCGCCGCAGGGGGATCAGGGTGGGGGTGCGACGCCCGAGAAGCCGGCGCCCGCAGGGACGCCCCCGCACGGGTCCGGCGGGACGCCGCCGCGCGGGTCCGGGGGAGCCGCCGCTGGGGTCCGATGGTGCCGGGATGCGAGGGGGTTCAAAGGGCCGAGGAGTGGGGGCCGGTGGTGGTGTGCAGGTCGGCCTCGACGCGGGCGGCGGTGGCGAGCAGCGGGGGGAGCAGGTCGCGGCGGGCGGACTCCACGGTGGTGCGGCTGGCGTGCGAGGAGAGGTTCACGGCCGCGACGACCTGGCCCGCGCGGTCGCGGATGGGCGCGGCGATCGAGCGCAGGCCCTCTTCCAGCTCCTGGTCGACCATGGCCCACCCTTGGGCCCGCACCCGTTCGAGTTCGGCGGCCAGCGCGTCGCGCGAGGTGATCGTGCGGGTGGTGCGCCGTTCGAGGTCGGCGGAGGCGAAGTAGGCGTCGAGGTCGGCGGGCGGCAGCCAGGCGAGCAGAACCCGTCCCATCGAGGTGCAGTGTGCGGGGAAGCGCGTGCCGATGCTGATGGTCACCCGCATGATGCGCGTGGTCGGGACCCGGGCCACGTACACGATGTCGCCGTCGTCGAGCACCGAGACCGAGGCGGACTCGTGGACCTCGGCGACCAGCCGTTCCAGGTGGGGGAGGGCGACCTCGGGCAGCGACAGGCCGGACAGGTAGGCGTACCCGAGCTCCAGCACCCGGGGGGACAGCGCGAACAGCCGGCCGTCGGTGCGGACGTACCCGAGCTCGACCAGCGTGAGCAGGAACCGGCGCGCCGCCGCGCGGGTGAGGCCGGTGGAACGGGCCACCTCGCTCAGCGTGAGCTCCGGATGCGCGGCGTCGAAGGCCCGGATGACCGCGAGCCCGCGGGCCAGCGACTGGACGTACTCCTCCGCCATGGTCAGGTCCCCTCTCGCGGTGACCGTTATACCAGCAGGCGTACGCGCGGCCGCTCATACCAGCGGATGTCGGGGGCGCTGGGGGATGCGCGGCGGCGTGTGGGGCCGATGGTGGTGCGGGTGGCCGTGGACGAGGTGCGCGGCGGCGGGTGCCGGGTGGGCCGAACGCTGCGCGGCGGCGTGCGCGGGGATGCGCGGCATGGTGGTGCGGTGGCTGTGGACGGGGGTGCGTGGCGGCGGGTGCCGGGGTGCGCCGGGCGGCGGGCCAGGTGGGGTTCGTGGTCGTTCGCGGTTCGTCATTCGGGTGCCGAACGGATGTTCCGCGCTTACGGCGAGCGTCTCCGGCTGAGCGACCGAAAGTGCGGTGGCGACGGGTGTTTTCGGACATTGACGCGGTTTGGTCGCAGGGATAGCTTGCACTGACACGTTCGTTCTGCGGAGTTCATGTTCGCAGGGCGAACGAACGTTGACGGCCCCTTGGAGCGCCTGCGGCGGGCGGCGGTGCCGGCTCAGCGACAGAGCACCACGGAAAGGCGTTGACCATGGAATTCCTCGACCCGAAGATCTGGTCCGGATCGGTCTACGGCGGCAGCGGCTGGACGGGGTCCCAGGCCGGCGACGCGGCGGTGATCGAGCCCGCCACCGGCAAGGAGATCGGCCGCGCCGGGATCGCCGGTCCCGCCGACATCGCGACGGCGGCCGGGCAGGCCGCGCGGGCCCAGCGCGCGTGGGCCGCCGCCTCCTTCGAGGAGCGCGCGGCCGTCCTGCGCAGGGCCGGCCGGTTGTTCGAGGACCACGCCGCCGGCATCCAGCACTGGCTCGTCCGCGAGTCCGGCTCCATCCCCGGCAAGGCCGCCTTCGAGACCCACGTCGCCGCGCAGGAGTGCTACGAGGCCGCCGCACTGGCCTCCCAGCCGCCCGGCGAGATCCTGCCGACCGCGAAGCAGCGCCTCAGCCTGGCCCGGCGCGTGCCGGTGGGCGTGGTGGGGGTGATCGCGCCGTTCAACGCGCCGCTGATCCTCGGCATCCGGTCGGTCGCCCCGGCGCTCGCGCTCGGCAACGCCGTGGTGTTCAAACCCGACCCGCGCACCGCCGTCTGCGGCGGCGTCGCCATCGCCCGCGTCTTCGAGGAGGCCGGACTGCCGGCGGGCCTGCTGCACATGCTGCCCGGCGGCGTGGACGCCGGCGAGGCGCTGGTCACCGACCCGCGCGTCCGCGTCCTGTCGTTCACCGGCTCGACGGCGGCCGGACGCAAGGTCGGCGAGCTGGCCGCGCGGCACCTCAAGCGCGTCCACCTGGAGCTCGGCGGCAACTCCGCGCTCATCGTTCTCGATGACGCCGACGTGGACCTCGCCGTCTCGGCCGGCGCGTGGGGCTCGTTCTTCCACCAAGGGCAGATCTGCATGACCGCGGGACGGCACCTGGTCCACGCCTCGGTCAAGGACGAGTACGTCGAGCGGCTCGCCGCCAAGGCCGACCACATGCCGGTCGGCGACCCGGCCACCCAGCAAGTCGCCCTCGGCCCGCTCATCGACCGGCGGCAGCGGGACAAGGTCCACGCGCTGGTCACCGGCAGCCTCGACGGCGGGGCCCGCCTCGCGGCCGGCGGCACCTACGAGGAGCTGTTCTACCGCCCGACCGTGCTGACCGACCTGACGACCTCCGCGCCCGCGTACGCCGAGGAGGTCTTCGGCCCTGTCGCTCCGGTGATGCCGTTCTCCTCCCTGGAGGAGGCGGCGTCGCTGGCCGGTGACAGCGAGTACGGGCTGTCGCTCGGCATCCTGACCCGCGACGCGATGAAGGGTCTGGCGCTCGCCGACCTCATCCCCACGGGCATCGTCCACATCAACGACCAGACCGTGGACGACGAGGCGGTGGCGCCGTTCGGCGGCGTCGGATCCTCCGGGACCGGGTCGCGGTTCGGTGGCACGCGGGCGAACATCGAGGCGTTCACCGACACCCAGTGGGTGACCATGCAGGGTGACATCGCCCGCTATCCGTTCTGATGACCACCGATAGGCTCCGGGGTCTATGAAGCCCCCGGCCGCCCCCGACCCCGGACAGGAACGCGATCGGGGGTCGGAGTCCGCTTCGACGCCCGGTCGCGGACCAGGAGAACGCGAGCGGACGCCCGCCCCGCCGGCCGGGAGCGGGCGTCCGGCTGCGGCGGGTGTGCTGCTGGTGGCGGGTTTCGTGCTCGCCGCGCTGAACCTGCGGCCCGCGCTCGCCGGCGTCTCGCCGCTGCTGAGCGAGATCATGGCCGACCTCGGCCTGACCCCGGCCGCCGGCGGGGGGATCACCACGGTCATGGTGGTCTGCCTCGGCCTGCTGGCTCCGGTCGCCCCCGCCCTGGCGGCCAGGGCCGGGCTCGACCGCACGCTGCTCATCGGCCTGCTCATCCTGGCCGCGGGCACCCTCGTGCGCGGACTCGGCGGCGTCGTGACCCTCTACGCCGGGTCCGCCATCGCCGGCACCGCCATCGCGATCATGAACGTGGTGATGCCCGGGGTGGTCAAACAGCACTTCCCCGACCGCGTCGGCCTGTTCACCGGCGTCTACGTCTCGGGCCTGGTGACCGGCGCCGCGTCGGCCTCGGCGCTGATGGTGCCGATCGAGCAGCGGTACGGCTGGCGCGTGGCGGCCTGCTCGGTGGCCGTCCTGGCGCTGGCGGCGGCACTGCTGTGGGCGCCGCAGGCGTTCGGCCGGCTCGCGCGCGGCGGGCGTGCCGGCGCCGGGCACCGGCGGTACGCCGCGCTGCTGCGCAGCCGCGTGACCTGGTACGTCATGACCTTCATGGGCGTGCAGTCGCTGACCTTCTACATCCTGCTCGCCTGGCTGCCGACGATCTTCCGCGACTCCGGGCTGCCGGCGGACCAGGCCGGCTACCTGCTCGCCCTGACCAACCTCGCACAGCTCGCCGCCACCCTGACGGTGCCCTCGCACGCCGGCCGGGCCCGGTCGCAGGCGCCGCACATCGTGGCCGCCGCGCTGCTGACGGCCGCCGGGTACGTGGGCGTGCTGTTCTGGCCGGCCACGGTGCCGTGGCTGTGGATGATCATCCTTGGGGTGGGGCAGGGGGCGTCGATCGCGCTCGCGCTGCTGATCATCGCGCTGCGGGCGCCCGACCCGGCCTCGGTGACCGCGCTGTCGGCCGTGGCGCAGTCGTCGGGCTACCTGCTCGCCGCGCTCGGCCCCTTCCTGATCGGACTGCTGCACCAGCTCTCGGGCGGCTGGACGGTGCCGCTGGCCGTCGGGCTGGCGGCGTGCGGGCTGCAACTGGTCTCGGGCGTGCTGGCGGGGCGCCCGCCGGCGCCGCTCACGGATTCGTCGGGGCCAGTTCGGCGCCGAGGGGGACGGCCGGGTTGAGGCTGTTGTCCACGACCATCATCTCGTAGGGGAACCGTCCGACGCCCTTCTTCCACTGCACCCCTACGGGCTGCTGGACGGCGACGCCCGGCACCGGCCCGCGGGAGAAGTCCAGCACGCCGGACATGCCGGAGTAGTTGAGCGTCCTGAGCCGCGCGGCGACGGCCTGGCGGTCCCGCGGCGAGTCGACCTTCGTGAAGGCCTCATGGGCGATCTCGAACAGCGAGTAGACCGAGCCGAGGGTCTGCAGCCACTGCCGGCCGCTGGCCGACTGGTAGGCCTCGGCGAGGCTCTTGGCGCTCTCGCCGTCCAGCGAGGAGGTGTTCGGCATGTAGGGGCCCCACCAGGAGTCGGTGGCGATGTTGTCCACCAGGCCGCCCAGGGGCAGCGTGTCGGACGGGAACAGCAGGACCTTGGCCACCGTGGCCAGCCGGGGACGGAACCCCTCGCTCGCCGCCTGCCGCCACATGCGGTTGAAGTCGGGGGTCAGCGGGGCGTTGATGAAGATCTCGCACCGCTCGCGCCGGAACTTGGCGATCATCCGGGCGAAGTCGCGGCCGTCGTTGTAGGCGCCGCCGTCCACCCAGGTGTATCCCGCCTTCTCGATGATCGCCGGCCAGGCGCGCCGGAAGGCGTTGCCGTCGGCGTCGTCGGGGAACATGCCGGCCACCACCTTGTTGGTGGGGACCCGGTTCCACATCGGGACGAAGCACCCGCCGAACTGGTCGACGCCGAGGAAGAACATCGTCGTGTACGTGAAGGGGCGGGGATGGGCGGCGTCGGCCTGGCGGGAGAAGTACCAGGCCTCCCAGGGGACGACGGTCGCGACGCAGGGGATGCCCTGGGCCTCGCACACCGAAGCCACCGGGTTGGTCGTCTCGGGGGCGGAGCTGGTGAGGACCATGTCGGCCCGGTGGTGCGCGATGAGCTCACCGGCAGCCCGCGCGGCCAGCCGGGGGTCGGACACGCTGTCCTTCACCACGATCTCCACGTCGTACCTGCGGCCGCCGACGGTGAACCCGTTGGCGTAGGGCGGGGTCTGGCGGACGCGGTCCACGACGAAGTCGTCTCCGGAGGCGAAGCCGGCGAGCGCCCCCGACCGGGGGCTGACGAACCCGATCACGATCTTTCCGCTGTCGGTCCGGATCTCCTCGCCGGGCGCGCCGCAGGCGGCGCCGGCCGCGGCGAGGGCGCCAAGGCCCACGCCCTTGAGTAAGGCGCGGCGGGGGAGGGACAATCCGTGCATACATGCCTCCGATATCGGCGCGGCCCGCCCGTCCGTCGCCGGACCCGGCGCGGGACGGCACCGGTCTTTCTGAAATGTCGGGATGATCGCTGTTCTGTGCAGATGATTACCGATAACGGAGCACGGTCGCTGGTGATCCTCCATAGTCGTCGTCCTCCGCCCACCGCGGTGCGCGTGTCATACGCGAGGGAAATACTCTGACCAGGCATAACATCGAGCGTGACCTGCGTTCGATGGCCTGCGGCCGGCGCGCTGGCGGGCCTGCTGTCTCTGCTGTCTCTGCTGTCCCTGCTGCCGGGCGGCACCGCGCCCGCGCGGGCGGCGACGCGCGGGGGATCGCGGTCGTACCCGGTCGTCGTCGCGCACCGCGGCGCCTGCGCGTACCGGCCCGAGCACACCCTGCCGTCCTACCGGATGGCCATCGCCATGGGAGCGGACTTCCTGGAGACCGACCTGGTGTCCACCAAGGACCACGTGCTGGTCGCCCGGCACGAGAACGAGATCTCCCAGACCACCGACGTCGCCCGTCACCTCGAGTTCGCCGCGCGCAGGACGACCAAGGTGATCGACGGACGCACGCTCACCGGCTGGTTCACCGAGGACTTCACCCTCGCCGAACTGCGCACTCTGCGCGCCGTCGAACGGCTGCCGGCCCTGCGCCCGGGCAGCGCCGCCTTCGACGGCCTCGCGCCCGTCGCCACCTTCGAGGAGATCGTGGCGCTCGCCAGACGGTCGGGCGTCGGCGTCTACGCCGAGACCAAGCACCCCGGCTACTTCGCCTCCATCGGGCTGCCCCTGGAAGGGCCGCTGCTCGCGACGCTCGGCCGCTACGGCTGGCGCGAGCGGGCCGACCCGGTGTGGATCGAGTCGTTCGAGACCGCGAACCTGCGGGCGCTGCGCCACCGGACGCGGCTGCGGCTGGTCCAGCTCCTGGAGGCGTCCGGCGCGCCCCGCGACCTGGTGACCAAGGGCGACCGGCGCACCTACCGCGACCTGGCCACCCCCGCAGGGCTGGCGGAGATCGCCACCTACGCCGACGCCGTCGGCGTCTCCACCGATCTGGTGCGGCCGGTCGACCGCTACGGCCGGCTGGGCGCCCCCACCCCGCTGGTCGCCGACGCCCACCGGCAGAATCTGGACATCCACGTCTGGACGGTCCGGCCGGAGAACGCCTACCTTCCCGCCCCGTTCCGCTTGGGCGACCCGGCGGCGCCCGGGTACGCGAGCGCGCACGGCGATGTGGCCGGCTGGCTCAGGACGCTGTACGGGCTCGGCGTCGACGGGGTGTTCAGCGACGACCCCGGCGTCGCCCGGCAGGTCCGCGACGAGGTCGTCCGCGGAGCCGGCCTCGTGCACGGGGCGAGCGGCACAGGAGGCTCCCCCGCTGAGATGCCCGACGAGGAAGCGCCCAATGCTCAGGCGTCCGGCGGGGGAGCCCTCTACGCCCGGGCGGCCGGTGAAGGCGGGCCCTCTGCTCAGGCCTCCGGCGAAGGGGGGCCCGTGGCCGGGCGCCCCTGGCAGGCGGCGCCGGTCAGACCAGCGCCTCCGCGTCCGCCGGGCGCAGCTCGTCCGCATAGCTCACCGATGCGCGGCGCATGACGCCGTCGTCGCTGATGGAGTACTGACCGAGGCGCCACAGCGGGGGAGAGTAGGCGTGGATCGACACGGTGGCCGGCGCGTGGCCGTTGATCCGGTGGATGTGCTCGGGCCCGAACGACAGCGCCTCGCCCTCGGAGACCAGCGTCTCCAGCGGCTCGCCCCCGATGCGCGGGTTCGACTCCTTCAGCGTGCCCGCGACCACTCGGACGGCGCCGGAGGAGACGTCGTGGTCGTGCCAGCCCGTGTCGTCCTCGGGCCGCCAGCAGATGACCCAGACGTCCACGAAGGAGTCGCGGTGGAGGGAGGCGTAGTGGCGCGCCTCTCCGCTGTCCCCGAAGGCGACGTGCGGCGCCCACACCTCGGGACGCGCCGCGAGGTCTTCGACGAGATCGCGCAGTTCGCGCTTGTCCAGGTATCGGTCGGGCAATGACTCCCAGGTCATCGGTGCACGGCTCCTTCCAGAGAGAGCAGGCGCGTGGGGTTGGTGAGGGATATCTGCTGCTCGATGGCCTCGCCGAGCAGCGTGCGGGCGGGCTCGGCGTACGGGGCGTCCGAGCCGAGCACCACGACCTCGACGCCGACCACCCGGGTGATCGCGTCGATGGCCTGGTGGCCGTAGGAGGAGGTCTCAAGGTAGGCGTCAGGGTCGACCGAGCCGCGCGCCGAGCCGCCCCGGGCGATGAGGCGCTCCACGTGCAGCGGGGCCAGGCCGGCGAGCAGCGCGAAGCAGACCCGCAGGCGCGGGTGCCGTGGCCGGCCGAACGCGCGGAAGGCGTACCAGGCGGCGTGCATCTGCTGGACGTAGGGAACCAGCGCCGGCCACCACGCGGGCCCCTCGGCGGCGCCCGCCGGGCCCGGATGGACGAACAACGGCAGATCGCGATCTTGGAGCAGGTCGAGCAGCGGCGCGACGCGGGCGAGGCCCTCGGCGTCCAGCAGGGCGGTCGCGGGAAGCTGGAGCCCGGCGAAGCCGCGGTCCAGCGCCTCGGCGGTGCGCGCGGGGTCGACCGCGCTGACGCAGGCGGAGGCCCAGGCCCGGAATGACGGCGGCAGGCTCAGCGCCCCCTCGTGGTAGGCGTCGAGCAGCGGCCAGGCGTCGCCGGGCGGCAGGTGCTCGACGCCGAGCGGGCTGGACAGCGACACCAGCGCCAGGTCGATGCCGTGGTCGCGGTTGAAGCCGAGCCGGTGGCGGAGGTCGTGGTCACGGGGGTTCACCTCGTACGGCGCCTCGCCGTCGAGGTGCAGCGTCCAGCCCGACAGGAACGGCGGCGTGGCCCGCCGGCGCAGTGCCTCCACGAACCCGGCCGTCCAGATGTGCTGGTGCACGTCGATCCCCATGTCACCTCCTCGCCGACCAGCTCACCCTATATTACCTACTCGCTTTATAGGCTTCTTCTCGGGAATTGCGCTGAATCGATTCACTGATACGTTTCAGTGAAACGCTTCACCTCGGCCTCCGTCAACAGCGGGTCCATGCTGCGAGACGAGGGGGGACGTTCCGGACCCCACTCGTCGCGCGGGTTCGGCATAAGCTGGCGAGATGCCGCGTTCCCAGCCGCGCAAGCGGGCGACGATCCGCGAGGTCGCGCAGGCGACCGGACTGTCGCCGGCGGCCGTCTCCTACGCCCTGCGAGGTATGCAGGTCTCCGAGGAGACCATCGAGCGGGTGCGCCAGGCGGCCGCCGAGCTCGGATACGAGGCGGACCCGATCGCACGGGCCCTGGCCAGCGGCCGCACCGGCATGATCGGCGTGCTGTGCGGCTCGCTGGAGGACCTGTGGCAGCAGTCGCTCGCCGTCGGGCTCGGGCGGGCCCTGCGCGACAAGGACCGCTACGCGCTGATCCTCGACGCCGCCGGCGACCCGGCCCGCGAGCGCGCGCTGGCGCTCCAGCTCCGCGACCAGCGCGTGGACGGGCTGATCGTGCAGCCGGTCGACCCGGCGGCGCCGTTCTGGGCGCAGCTCGCCGACGGCCTCCCGGTGGTCGCCATCGGCGACGCGCTGCTCGACGCGCGCACGGCGGGCGAGGTCGTCTTCGACAACCGCAACGGGGTCACGCTGGCCCTTGAGTACCTCCGCAACAAAGGCCACGGGCGCATCGCCGTCCTGACCCCCACGCGGCCGAGCACCCCCGACCGGCCGGCCGACGTCCACGTGACCGCCGAGGCCGAACGCCTGAAGCTCGACATCGAGGTGACGACCGCGCCGCACGGGCTGGCCGCCACGACCGCGGCCGCCCGTGAGCTCCTGGCGGACGACGCGCGGCCGAGCGCGGCCTTCTGCTTCTCCGACTCCATCGCCTACGGCGTGTACGCGGCGGCGGCCGAGCTGGGGCTGTCCATCCCCGAGGACATCTCGGTCATGGGCTACGACGACCATCCGATGTCGGGGCTGCTCACTCCCGGCCTCACCACCGTCAACTGGGACATCGGCGGCATCGTCCGCGCGGCCGTCCGCCTGGTCGTCGCGGCGGCGGACGGCCGCAACCGCAGGCGCAGGATCATCCAGGAGCCCGAACTACGCGAACGCGGCTCGGTCGCCGACCTCGGCCTCGGCTGACGCCGGGCTCAGTCTTCGTTCAGGCCCAGCACCATGTCCAGGATCCAGGTGATCACGCCGACGAGGATGGCGCCGAGGAAGGCGGCCCAGAAGCCGTCCACGTGGAAGGGCAGGTCGAGCTGCTCGGCGATCCAGCTGGTCAGCAGCAGGAGCAGGGCGTTCACCACCAGGGCGAACAGTCCGAGCGTGAGCACGTAGAAGGCGCAGCCGAAGGTCTTGATGATCGGCTTGAGCACCGCGTTGACGATGCCGAAAATCAGGGCGACGGCCACGAGCGTGCCGGCGGTGCGCGTGGAGGTCGCCCCGGAGACGGTGATGCCCGGGATCAGTTGTGTCGCCGCCCACAGTGCGCCCGCGACGATAAGGATCTTGATGATGATCTTCACGCTCTCGATGGTCGCACCAGTCACGGGCGGGCGGTAGAGGCTGAGGACCTGGGGCACGCGCTTTTCCGGCTCGCGGGACCGGTCGCCCTGGACGTCCGTGACGGCCGTTCGTACGAACGATCTCCCCGGCGTTCGATGTGCATATCCCTGTGATCGGAGGGAAAGTGGCTAAAAGGGGGTGAGCCCGTATGGATCGGGACGAGCTGCAGTCGCTGTCGCCCAGGGAACTGCACGACAGGGCGGTGCACTATGCGGTCACGCACGGCGACTTCGGCTTCCTGTGGGACCTGCTCAAGGTGATCCCGGCGGCCGAGGCGGCGAGCGGTCACTCCGAGGAGACGGCCAACGACCTCAGCAGGGTCTCGGCGCTTCTCAGCGACGCCATGGCCTCCGGCGAGGGAGAGCTCGGCGAAGCGCTCCGGCCGGTCTACCTCTCCTACCTGTCCAAGCACCCCGACGCCTGAGGACGTCCCGCCTGCTCCTAGGCTCCAGGCATGGCATCGGTGAATGTTGAGCGTACTGAGAACGGCTTCGTGGCCCGCAACGGGCGCGGAGCGGAGATCGTCATGGGCAGTGGCGACGACGAAGGCGTCTTCACCCCGGTCGAGCTGCTGCTCGCCGCGGTGGGCGGCTGCAACATCGTGACCGTCGAGCCGCTCACCGCCAAGCGCGGCCACCGCCTCGTACGGCTGGCGATGACGGTCCAGGCCGAGAAGGTCGAGCCCACGCTGCTCGGCCCGGTCACCATCACCTACGACGTCGAGCTCCCCGAGGGCGACCCCGAGGCGGACGAGGTCTTCCGCGCCGTCGCCCACCGGGTGCACGAGCGCCACTGCACCGTCAGCCGGTCGCTGCAGAAGGGCACCGAGGTCGTCGTCGAACTCCCCGAATAGCCGCTCGCCCCGCCGGGTCATCCCGTACCCGGTCATGCCCGCGACTTAGACCGAATCTATACCGTGCGATGACGAGCAGCTCAGGCCCCGGTATGTAGTGTTAAGGCAGGTCAAGGGGGATGCGGCCAAGCGCCCGAGGGGCGCAGCGAAGCTTTCACCATAAGGACGCGGTGGGGGACCGTGTCCGAACAGCGGGACCGCCCGATGCGTTTGGGGGAAGGCATCGGCGCTGGACCGTGAAGTGGTCGGGGCCGGACAGGCGGGGGACTGTCCGGCCCCGACTCATGTCCACCCCCACCCCGCCCCCCGCTCTTCACCCCGCTCCAGCCACACCCCGCCTCGCTCGGCTTCGCCCCGCCTCGAGCCGCTGCCGCTTCGGCTGCATCGCGTTCTCTGGGACTCCGCCCTGCCGCGGGCGGCGCCCCCCGCCGCGCGGGGCCATCTCATGGGCGCCGACGCGCCGACGCGGTGGGAAGGGGGTCGGCGGCAGCGGCGCCCTGTTGCGGCGACGAGCCGGTCAGCTCCCCTGGCCGTCACCCGCCGGTCGAAGGACCCAGCCGGTAGTTCGCGCCGCCGGGCGAACGGGGAAGCCGACGGGCCATGAGGGGTTGTTTACCAATGGCGCTTTGCCGGGAGGGGTGGTGAAGCTTGGGGTGAAACGAGGTTTTGCCGCCTGCGGTTTCCTCCTTAGTCACACCAGTAACACGCGTACCGCTGCTGAGTCCTTGCCGGCCCTCTCCGGTGCGTAAAATGCCCGATATATGGGGCTTACGCACCCATAGGTAGATCTTCGGATGCTTTGTAGACACATCGTTTGCTTTGTCCTGACTTGACCGGTAACGTCTTGTACCAGATCGGACGGTGACCTGGTCTTCAGCCGGAAGGCCGCCGCCCGAACGTCGAGTCCCGAGGGCCTGAACCCGGCCCGCGGGAGCCGGGGACCCACGTTCTTCGGGGTGAATCCGCGTCAGCGGTAGGGCGAACTCCACGCCCGAACCCGTCAGCTAACCCGGTAGACGTCGTTGGAGAGGAGACTCGAGTGGACACACCGCCCCACTCCGTCCTCCGGGCGACCCTAGGCCCGGATCTCGCCGTCAGAAGCGGCACAGCAGTCGACTTGTAGGAGCCGGCCGGGCGATTCGCAGCCTTGCGACATGGTGGCCGTCAGCGCCACTGCCCGAAAGACCCACGTAAGAAAAGCGCTCGCGCAGCGATGGACCATGCCCTTGTCCACCCGCTTGTGCATCAGAGAACGCTTTCCTCTCCCGGCGCCGAACCCTCTTGACCGAATTCGGAGCCCGGGTCCCTTGTCTTCTGATGAAAGATCCTGACCTCCCATGTCTTTTTTCACGAACACCCCCAAATGTCGTGTGGTTTCGAGCATCATCGGTGCCGCGATGATGTGCACAGCGACGGTCGGCACGGCCACCGCGGCCCACGCCAACTCGCCTGAGCGCAAGGACGGCGTCGCGGCGGCGACCACCCAGCGAGTCATGTTGAAGGGCTCCACCACCGCCTCCTACTTCTGGGACGACGCCTCCGGGCGCGCCGGTGACACGGGAATGCCGGCCATCGGCAAGCCGATGCAGAAGGGCCTGTTCGCCAGCCCGTGCTGGCCGCTCGGCACCGAGGGTTACGTGATGTACAACGGCAAGAAGGCGCCCTTCTTCATCGGCGACCGCGGCCCGGGCATCCCCTCCGAGAGCGGCGTCATGCTCGACATCGACGGCAAGACCTTCGCCGAGCTGACCGGCGGCGACTTCAGCGACTCCAGCTTGATGGTGACCGGCTTCGGCGCCGGCCACATCAAGGTCGACTACGTCATCACCAAGTGGGGCAGCGGCCCGGGCAAGAAGAACGAGCCCGTCCCGTTCTCCGCCGGCGCCTGGGGCGTCTACGACAAGGACCCGGCCGAGCCGACCCTGGCGCTCACCTCCGCGCCCTGACCCGCGCGCACGCACCTGCGGGCTCTACCACGAGCTTCCCCCGGGAAATGGGCGTGCCGGTGCTTCCCCCTGGCACCGGCACGCCGCCCCGGCGCCGATGTGCGTAGCTTCGCCGGGACTGCTAAAGTCACCGTAGTCAACGCGCCGCTAGCTCAGTTGGTTAGAGCAGCTGACTCTTAATCAGCGGGTCCGGGGTTCGAGTCCCTGGCGGCGCACCACGGTTAACGCCGATGACCTGGGCATCTTCCCCGATGGGGAGGGTGCCCACAGTCGTTTTCCGACCTGTGTCACCTCGGTGGCGGCCGCGGTCGGTTAGAGGTCGCCAGTTGAACGGCCATTTGACGATCATTATTCGTCCTTCGGATAGTGGTCCACATGGTCAACGACAACCCGTTCGACCGGCGCCGCTTTCTGGCCGGGTCAGGAGCCGCCGGGCTGCTCGCCCTGGTCGCCGCCTGCTCGGGCGGCGCGGGCACGAGCACCGGCGTGAACGCCGGGCCGTCCGGCTCCCTCCCGAGCACGCCCAAGCGCGGCGGAGTGCTCCGCGCGGGGTCGTCTCCGCCCCCCACGGCGGTCGACCCCGTCACCATGTACGACGGAACGGCGATCGCGATCGCCCAGCTCGTCGCCGACTACCTGATCTGGCTGGACAGGGACTACAAGCTGGTCCCGCGTCTGGCGGAGGCGTGGTCCGCCAAGGACGGCGGCAAGATCTGGTCCTTCACCCTGCGCGAAGGCGTGGTCTTCTCCGACGGCACCCCGCTGGACGCCGAGGTCGTCAAGGCGACCTTCGACCGGTTGCTCGACCCGAAGAGCAAGTCGGCCGCGCTCTCGGCCTTCGACACCGTCCTCGCGCAGGGAGGCGTGCGCGTCAAAGACCCCCGGACGGTCGTCTTCACGCTGGAGCGGCCGTTCTCCGACTTCCCCTATCTGGTGTCGGCCGGCAACTACAACGCCCTGATCCTCAAGAAGGACTACGCGGGCGACTTCACCGCCAAGCCCATCGGCACCGGCCCGTTCGTGCTCGCCTCCTACGACCCGGCCAAGGGCGCCACCTTCACCCGCAATCCGAGGTACTGGGATCGGGGCAAGCCGTACCTGGACGGCGTGGAGGTCAAGTTCTACGCCGATGACCAGGCGGATCTGCTCGCGCTGCAGGGCGGCGACGTCGACGCCCAGCTTCTCAGCATTCCCGCCCTGGTCAACCCGCTGAAGGGCGTCGGGGACATCACCGTCGACCGGGTTGAGGGCACCGGGTTCACCGCCCTGACGCTGCGCGTGGACCAGGCGCCGTTCGACAGGAAGGAGGTCCGCCAAGCCGTCGCGTACGCCCTGGACCGGCCGGGCGTGAACGCCACCGCCTACGACGGCATCGGGGCGCTCGCCAACGACCACCTGTTCGCCGCGCTGTTCCCGGCGGCGCCGGCCGACATCCCGCAGCGGGCCAAGGACCCCGCCAAGGTCGCGTCGCTGCTCGCCGCCGCCGGAGTGGCCAAGCTGTCCTTCCCGCTGACCTTCGACCCGCCGGGCAAGGACTACGCCCTGATCATCCAGAACCAGCTCAAGCAGGTGGGCATCGAGGTCACGCTGGACCAGCGCACCTCCGCCGACTTCTACGGCGGCGACCAGGAGAAGGACACCCCCTGGCTGTTCAGCCCGGCCAATCTGGTGCGCTGGGCCGGGCGGGCGGTGCCGAGCCAGTTCATCATCCCGATGGTGAAGAGCGGCGGGGTGTGGAACGGGTCCAAGTACGCCAACCCCGTGCTGGACGCCGCCGCCACCGCCTACGACGGGGCGACCACCGACACCGCGCGCAAGGCCCAGGCCGAGATCATCGCCAGGACGCTGTACGAGGACGTCCCTGTGATCATCAGCGTCTGGGGCGGCAGCGTCCGGGCCTATAACGGCAGCGGATTCGCCGGGATCCAGGCGCATCCCTCCAGCTACGTCGACTTCACGTCGGTGTCCCGGATCTAGGGCGGCCCGTGATGAGGCGATTCCTGCTGCGGCGGCTCGCGGCGATCCCGCTCACGCTGCTGGTGGTGTCCGTGCTCGTCTTCACGGCCACCGAGCTGATCCCCGGAGACGTGGCCCGCACCATCCTCGGCCGTGAGGCGAGCGAGGCCGCGGTGCGCGACCTGCGCTCCCAGCTCGGGCTCGACCGGCCGTTCCCGGTCCGGTACGCCGACTGGCTGCACGGCTTCCTCACCGGGCAGTGGGGCGACTCCTCCACCCTCCGCGTCCCCGTACGCGACCTGGTCCTCGGCCGGCTCGGCGCCTCGCTGCTGCTGGCGCTGCTGGCCTTCGCGCTGCTGGTGCCGGTGGCGGTGACGCTCGGCCTGGTCGCGGGGGTTCACCACGACCGCGCGGCGGACCGGGTGATCAGCGTCGCGGGCCTGGCGTTCGGCGCGACGCCGGAGTTCGTCACCGGGGTGGTCCTGCTGGTGGTGTTCGCGGTGAAGCTGCGCTGGTTCCCCGCGTCCGCCCAGATACCGCCCGGAGCCACCCCGGTCCAGGCGCTCGGTCACCTGCTCATGCCCGCGCTCTCGCTCGTCCTGCTGTGCACCGGGTACGTCGCCCGCCACGTCCGCGCGAGCACCGTGACGGCCGTGGAGAGCCCGTACGCCCGCGCGGCGGAGTTGCGCGGCCTCACGCGCGTGCAGGTGGTGCGCCGGCACGTGCTGCGCAACGCCACGATTCCGGCGACCAGCGCCCTCGGCGTGCAGCTGCAGTTCCTGCTGGGCAGCCTGGTCACGGTCGAGCTGCTTTTCAACTATCCCGGGATAGGGGCGCTGCTGCTCCGGTCGGCCGTCGACAAGGACCTGCCGACCCTGCAGACCACCGCGATGGTGCTCGGTTGCCTCTACATGCTCATCTTCCTCGGAGCCGACCTGGTCTACCGCCTGCTCGACCCGCGCGTCCGGCTGGGGTCCGCCTCATGACCGGCCTGGCGCTGACGGGCACCGCGCGCCGTGCCCGCATCGGGGGGCGGTCCCGGGTGGCGCTGGCCATCGGCGGCTCGATCATCCTCGCCTGGGTGGCGGTCGCGCTGCTCTGGCCGCACCTGGTCCCCTTCGACCCCGACCTGCAGGACCCGCTGCGGCGCTTCACGCCGCCGCAGGCCGGGCACTGGCTGGGCACCGACCAGTTCGGCCGCGACACCTTCTCGCGGATGCTCGCCGGGGCGCGTCCGGTGCTTTCCGTGGCGCCGCTCGCGACCGGCCTCGGCACCCTGGCCGGAACGGTGATCGGGCTGGTGGCGGGCACACTGGGCGGGCTGGCCGACGAGTTCACCATGCGGGCGCTGGACGCGGTCGTGGTGTTCCCGACGATCATCGCGGTCGTGCTGTTCGTGGCGCTGGCGGGCCGGTCGACGACGGTGGTGGTGCTGGTCATCGCCGCGTCGTTCACCACGATCGTGGCCCGCAGCGTGCGGGCCGCGACGCTGGTCGAGCGGGAGAAGGCCTACGTCGAGGCGGCCCGGCTGCGGGGCGAGCGCCGCCGGTCGCTGATGCTCCGCGAGATCCTCCCCAACCTCGCCCCGACGGTGCTGGTGGAGGCGACCTCCCGGTTCGGCGACGCGATCTTCGCGGCGGCGACGCTGTCCTTCCTGGGCCTCGGCCAGTCACCGGGCTCGCCGGAGTGGGGGGCGTCGGTGTCGGACAACCGGACCTGGCTGCAACCGGCCCCCTGGACCGTGCTCGCCCCCGCGCTCGCCATCGCCTCGCTCGTGGTGGCGACGGCGCTGGTCGCCGACGCCCTTCGCCACCGCCGGGAGGCTCGGTGAGACCACAGAGCGGCCTGCGGGTCGAAGGGCTGAGGGTGGCCTACGAGACCGCGCGCGGCCGGGCCGAGGCGGTGTCCGGGGTGTCCTTCGAGGTCGCGGCGGGCGAGACCTACGGATTGGTGGGCGAGTCCGGCTGCGGCAAGACCACGCTGGGCCGCGCTCTGGGCCGCTACCTGCCCCGCGGCGGCTCGATCACCGGCGGCCGGGTGGAGGTGGACGGGACCGACGTGCTCGGCCTGACCACCGACGGCCTGCGCCGCTGGCGGGGAAGTTCGCTGGCGGTCGTCCACCAGGAGGCGGGGAGCGCGCTGGACCCCACGATGCGGATCGGCGCGCAGCTCGCCGAGGCGCTCAGGTTGCAGGGGCGTACCCGCGCAGAGGCGAGGCGGGAGGCGACGCGGCTGCTCGAACGGGTCATGCTGCCCGACCCCGCGGCCATCGCCCGGCGCTACCCGCACCAGCTTTCGGGCGGGCAGCAGCAGCGCGTGGTCATCGCGGCCGCCCTGGCGGCCCGGCCGCGCCTGCTGATCCTCGACGAGCCCACCACGGGTCTGGACGCGACGGTGCGGCACGAGATCCTCGGCCTGATCGGGGCGCTACGGGCCGACCTCGCCGCCGCCATCGTGCTCATCAGCCACGACCTGGCCATGGTAGGGCGGCTGTGCGACCGCGTCGGCGTGCTCTACGCGGGCCGCCTGATCGAGCAGGGCCCCGCCGCGGAGGTCCTGGCCACGCCCCGGCACCCCTACACCGCCGCCTTGATCGCCGCGGTCCCCCGATTCGGCCGGACCTGGCGTGATCGCCCGCTCGCCGCCATTACGGGCCGTCCCCCCGCACCCGGAGAGAACGGTGCCGGGTGCGCCTTCGCCCCCCGCTGCCCGCACGCCGACGAGACATGCCGGGCACGTCGTCCGGCGCTGGAGGCCGCCGGCGTCCACGACGCGCGCACAGGGCGCTCCGTCCGCTGCCACCACGCCGCCGAGCTGATCGGCCGGCTGGACCCGGCCGAGGAGGGCCAGGACCCGGCCGGTGACCGGGGAGCACCGGCGCGGCCCGGCGTGGGCGGGCCGTTGCTGGAGATCCGGGCGCTGACCCGCCGCCATGCCGGGATCCCGGTGCTGCGCGACGTCGACCTCACCATCGGGCACGGCGAGGTACTCGGCCTGGTCGGGGAGTCGGGGAGCGGCAAGACGACGCTGGCGCGAGCCGTCGTCGGCCTTGGACCGGAGGGGAGCGGGACCATCCGGCTCGACGGGCGGGAGCTGCCGGCCGCCGTGGGGCGGCGTGACGCGGGGGCGCTGCGGCGGATCCAGATGGTGTTCCAGAACCCCGACGCGTCGCTGAACCCGAGCCACACGGTGCGGACCGTGCTGGCCAGGGCGCTGCGCAGCCTTCGCGGCGGCCTCACCCCCGAGGGGCTGGCCGTCCGCGCCGGACTCGGGGAGCATCTGCTGGACTCCCGCACCGATCGGCTGTCGGGCGGTCAGAAGCAGCGTGTCGCGATCGCCCGCGCCTTCGCGGGCGAGCCTGATCTGGTGGTCTGCGACGAGCCGGTCTCGGCCCTCGACGTGAGCGTGCAGGCGGAGGTGCTGCGGCTGCTCGCCGACCAGCGGCGCCGCACCGGGACGTCGTACCTGTTCATCTCGCACGACCTCGCGGTGGTCGGCTACCTGGCCGACCGGATCGCGGTCATGTACCGCGGGCGGATCCTCGAACAGGGACCGGCCGCGGACGTCCTCGCGGGCCCGCACCACCCCTACACCGCCTCGCTGGTGACGGCGTCGGAGGCGTCGCTCGGCGCGTCCGGCACGGCCGCCGCCGGCGACCCGGCCGCGCCGGGGCCGGCCGGTTGCCGGTTCGCGCACCGGTGCCCGCTCCGCGTCGACGGCCTCTGCGAGAAGGAGGAACCGCCCGTGCTCGCCCTCGGCGGCGACCACGCGGTGCGCTGCCACCTCGACGTGGCCGAGCTTCCCCGGTCCGGCGTGCCGGTGGCCGCGTTGCGAGCCGCACCCGCAGAGGGGGCCTGAGCCGTCCAGGCCCCGGTCAACGGCCTGACGCGTGGCCGAACTCAGGCAGGCGGCCACGCCCCGGCCGGGCACCTCGCGGCCTCGCGTGGTGCCCGGCCCTCCGGTCGCCCGTGATCGGCGGCCGGAGGGCCGGAGAGGGATGGCCTACGACCAGCCTTGCAGGCCGGCGCCGTAGGGGTAGAGGGGGTTGCCGTAGGTGGTGGGGACGGTCTGTCCCGCGTCGATGCGGGACCTGATCTCGGAGCGCTGGGCGGCGGTGGCGCCCAGGTCGTAGGGGAGGTTCCAGTCCTCGGCCGCGTCGGCGACGACGTCGGTGCCGCCCGGCACGAGGATCTGGTCGAGGCTTCGCGGCAACTGCCAGGGCAGCCGGCCGCTCGGGGTGTAGTCGCCGAACAGCAGGGACGCCGTGGCCGGGCCGACCTCTTCGCCGCCGCGGTAGGTGACCACGATGGCGTCGGCCAGGCCGTTCCACTCGCTGATCACCGTGGGGCGGGGCAGGGTCAGCAGCACGACGACCGGGATGCCCTGGTTCTTGAAGTTCTGGATGATCGCGAGCTGGTCGGCGGGCAGTTGGGGCCGCTCCTTCACCCAGGCGGTCGCGTGCGTGTAGGTCGGCTCGCCGACGGCCACGACGGCGAGCTTGGGCGCGGGACCGGTGTCGGGGTAGACGTTGACGCCGGCGGTCGCCGCCCGTGCCTTGATCGCCTCCAGCGTGGTCAGCGAGCCGTACTCCTGGTGGAAGTAGCTCGTCCAGATGCAGCAGGACGTGGCGTCGGTGGCCCGCGGACCGGCGACGACGATGTTGTCGCCCGCCTTGAGCTTGACCGGCAGGACGCCGTTGTTCTTCAGCAGCGTGATCGACTTGCGGGCCGCCTGGTTGGCCAGCGCGACGTAGGACGGCTGGTGGAAGCGGTAGGGACCGTTCACCGGGTCGCCGTAGGGGTGGTCGAACACGCCGAGGGTGAACTTCAGGCGCAGGACGCGGGTCACCGCGTCGTTGATCCGCGCGATCGGGACGCCCGCGAGGAAGCCCGCCATGGTGAACCCGGCCGCGCCGGGGTCGGCGCCGCCCATCACGTCGGAGCCGGCGTTCGCGGCCTTGACCCAGACGCCGGACGGCAGCCAGTCGGTGGTGATGAGCCCGGTGTAGCCCAGGTTGTTGCGCAGGTAGGCGAGGATCGGGGCGCTGTCGCCCGCGCCGGAGCCGCCCGGGTCGAGATAGGAGCTCCCGGCGTAGCCCGGCATGATGTTCACCGCGCCGGCCTCCATCGCGGCCCGGAACGGGATCATGTGGTACTTGATCGTCACCGCGTCGTAGGTGATCCCGGCCTCGCCGCCCGCGCCCTCGCCCGGCCAGTGCTTGACGGTCGCCAGCACCGATCCGGGGTTGAGCTCAGGCCCGCCCTGCAGCCCGGCCACCAGCGCGCGGACCTGCGCGGCGGCGACGTCGGCGTTCTCGCCGTTGCCCTCCTGGATGCGCGGGTACAGCACCTTGGTGCCGACCTCGGCGAGCGGGCCGAGGACGCCGCGCGCCCCGACCTCGAGCTCCTCGCGGCGCTGCATGTCGCCGAGCTTGTAGTCCAGCGCGTAGTCCTTGCCGGCGGCCAGCGTGCTCTGCAGCGGGTAGGTGGTCTGGTACCCGGAGATGGTGTCGCCCGCCGAGACCGGCGGGATGCCGAGCCGGGTGCCGGACGCGCTCAGCAGCACCTGGTGCAGGTCGTTCGGCTGCGCCGGGCCGAAGTGCCAGCCCGAGAGCGGGTAGACCTGGGCGTTGTAGAACATCTGGTACGCCTTCTCCTCGGCGGTCATCCTGCCGAGAAGGTCGCCGACCCGGGTCTCGATCGGCAGCCGCCAGTTCTCGTACGGCTCGATCGTCCCGTTCTTGTTCAGGTCGCGGGCGCCGTTGACGAGGTTGACGCCGTCGGCGACCTGCTCGATGTCGGGCAGGTACAGGCTGAAGGTCCGGATGGCGGAGGTCGTCCGCGTGCCCGAGCCGCTCACCGCGACGACGTACCACTTGTAGGTCCACCGGTCGGGGATGTCCCAGGACGGCGTGTAGGAGGTGCCGGTCGGCTCGGCGACCTTGGTGTAGAGGTCGATGAGCCTGCCCGTCGCGGTGAAGTCGTAGTCGGTGCGGCTGACGTTCAGCCAGACCTCGTAGCGCGCCGCGCCGGAGACGGCCGCCCAGGAGAACGCGGGCCGGCGGGTGTCGGTGACCATGGCCTTGTCGGCGGGCGCGGACAGCGCGAACTGGCCGGTGGTCGCCGGTGCCCTGGTCGGCGGGGACAGCAGGGGGGCGGTCGTGGCCCCGGTGTCGACGGTGCCGAACACCTGGAACTCCCACAGCGAGTAGCCGTAGCCGGTCGCCCGGGCGGTCCCGGTGAAGCGCACGTAGCGGCCGTCGCCCGTGAGGTTCAGGTTCTCGACGCCGCCCCTGCCGGTGGTCGTCGCGTACAGAGAGGTCCAGGACGTGCCGTCGGCCGACACCTCGATCCGGTAGGCGGTGGCGTAGGCCGACTCCCAGTTGAGGGTGATGCCGGTGATGTGCCCGGAGCCGCCGAGGTCCACCCGCAGCCACTGGGCGTCGGAGAACTGGCTGGACCAGCGGGTGTTCGTCCGACCGTCGAGGGCCGCCGCCGGAGCGTTGCCGCCCTCGAAGGAGGAGGCCGTCACCTGCTTGTAGGCCGAGATCGGCGTTCCGCCGGAGGGAGGCGGGTCGGTGGACGTGGTGCCGTAGACCTGGAACTCCCACAGGGAGTAGCCGTAGCCGGTGGCGCGGGCCGTGCCGTACAGCCGCACGTACCGCCCGGACCCGCTGACGGCCAGGTTCTGGACGCCGCCGGCCCCGGTGGTCGTTGCGTAGACGTCGGACCAGGCGGCGCCGTCGGCCGACACCTGGATCTTGAAGGCGGTGCCGTAGGCGGCCTCCCAGTTGAGGGTGACCTGGGTGATCGTCGAGGTGGCGCCGAGGTCGACCTGGAGCCACTGCGGGTCGCCGAACGCGCTGGACCAGCGCGTCCCGGTGTTGCCGTCCACCGCCGCCGAGGCCGGGGTCCCGGCGTTCTCGGCGGAGGAGGCCGTCGCGGGTCTGCCCTGCGAGAGCAGGACGGGCGCGGCGTACGCCGCCCTGGGCGGCACCGCCAGGAAGCTCGCGATCACCGCCAGCATCACCGTCAGGACGGTGAGGGGCAGGCGCCGTCGCGGAAGGGAGGGGTTCATGGGCTCTCCTGTGCGGACGGGCGGCTACCAGCCGACGGCGACGAGCAGGTACTGAGGGTTGCCGTGCGAGATGAACGACGACTGGTCGGCGTAGTCGTCGTAGGGGAAGCCGTAGGCGCGCTTGCCGATCGCGTGGTCGTGCCAGAACTTTGAGTAGTAGTTCGCCGGGGCCGTCTTGTAGTACTGGCTCGAGTCGGACTGCTGGGCGTCGGACAGCCCGGCGACGTGCCGGTTCAGCGCCGCGCACAGCTTGGGGTTCTCCGACAGCGGGCCGGCGCAGCCGGTGACCTGCGAGGTGGTGGCGTTGACGCCGTTCTGCGAGGCGTAGCCGGTGAAGTAGTTCGCGTACTGCCCGCCGGGCTGGAAGACCGCCGCGCTGCCCGGCGCCGGGATCCGGTAGGGGGCCTGCACCTGCGCCAGCGGCTTGAACTCGGTCGGCACCTCGTTGGTGAACCGCTGGAACGTCGCCGAACGGGACTCCTGGAAGGTCGCGTAGTCCTCACCCACGGCCACGTCGTAGCCGTCGCGGGCGTGCAGGCGCATGGCGAGCTTCAGGCCGAACGCGTCCACCCGGGTGGTGTTGCCGTTGAACACCGACGGTCCGACGGTGAACTCGATGAAGTCGTAGTACTGGCTGTTGGGCGAGCCGAGGTAGAAGTACATCCGGCCCGCGGTGTTGGCCGGCATGTCGAAGTAGGGCTGCTCGGCGATCGAGTGCGCCTGGCCGTTGTAGCTCCAGTAGACCTGGGAGTCGGGGTACTGGCCGTTGGTCCGGTTGAGGATCTTGACCATCACGACGTTGCGCGGCGCGGGGATGGTGGAGGTGTCGCCCCAGAACGCGTCCGGCGTCGTCGGGGTCGGCGTCGGCGTCGGCGTCGGTGTCGTTCCGCCGGCGACGCGGACGGCGAAGCTCCACAGCGAGTAGCCGTAGATCGTCGCGCGCGTGGTGCCGTACACGCGGATGTAGCGGCCGGAGCCGGCGACGTCGAGGGTCTGCGTGCCGCCGGTGCCGGTGGTCGTCGAGTAGACCGGCGTCCAGCTCGTCCCGCTGGTGGAGACCTCGACGCGGAAGGCGCGGGCGTAGGCCGCCTCCCAGGTCAGCACGACCTGGCAGACCGACTGGACCGAGCCGAGGTCCACCTGGAGCCACTGCGGGTCGCTGAACGCGCTGGACCAGCGCGTCCCGGGGTCGCCGTCCACGGCCGCCGAGGCGGGGAAGGCGGCGTTCTCGACCGAGGAGGCCGTCGCGGTCCTGCCCTGCGCGGCGTCGGTGGTGCCGCAGGCGGCGGCCGAGCCCGGGGAGGAGGTCAGGCCGACGAGGAAGGCCGCGCACAGCGTCATCACGGCGAGCAGCGGCGTCAGATGGGTGGATGGACGAAGTCTCATGTGGCGCTCCTGGAAGAGGGGCCTTCGCGAACCTCGCGCACAACGCGCTCGTCGCGGCGAGCTTGTGCTTGCTGGGAGGGGCGGTCGGCGCCGCCCCTCCGCGGGTCCGGCCCGCGGCCCCCGCCGGCGGCGCGCCGGGGCATGGTGTGCCCGCGGCGCGGCGCCGTCCGCGGTGCCGGGGATCAGGGGTAGCTGACCAGGTTGCTCGGGACGGTGGCGGTGCCCTGGGCGGGTCCGCCGGTGTTGTTGATCACGTGGGCGATGGTCCCGTTGCCGCCGAGGGAGACGGTCAGCAGGTCGTGGAACCGCACGCCCGACGTGGTGGGCGCCTCGAAGGCGCGGTCGGCCACGATCGAGGGGTCGACGTTGAAGTAGCAGTAGCTGCCCAGGCCCCAGCCCTCGTGGCTGGTCACCGAGTCGGCCACCTTGTAGGCGGCGTAACCGCGCGTGCCGCCGTTCATGAACGCCGCCTGGTTCGGCGGGTCGTAGGGCATCTCGTTCTGGAAGAAGATCGTGCGACCGCCCTGGCCGTTCCAGATGACCTCGTACTTCTGGTAGTGCTCGACGAACAGGCCGTAGGCCGTGACGTTGTTGCCGTTGACGATCAGCCCGGTGTCGGCGGGGTTGGTGGTCCAGCCGACGCCGGCGCCGTGGTCGGCACGCCAGGCCCAGATGTGGTCGATGATCGTGTTGCTGGTGTTCACCACCAGGCTGGTGGTCGCGCGCCCGGCGCCGGCGCCGCCGATGCGGAAGAAGACGTCCTGGACGGAGGCCGGGTTGGACGCGTGGCCGGCGGCCGAGGAGCCGTTCGGGCCGACCTGCAGCAGCACCGGCGAGTTGACCGTTCCGGCGTCGAACAACAGACCGGCGATCTTGACGCCGTCGACGTCGGCGGTCGACATCGCGGTCACGCCGTTGTCGGGGATCAGCGTGGGGTAGCCGATGCCGAGGACGACGGTGTTGGCCCTGGTCACGTTGAGCGTCTGGTTGAGGTGGTACACGCCCGGGGTGAACAGCAGGTTCAGGCCCTGGGCCAGCGCCTGGTTGAGGGTGGCGGCGCTGTCGGACGGCTTGGCGACGTAGAAGGCGCTGAGCGGGAGCGACGAGCCGGGGGTGGACCCGCCCGACCACGAGGCGCCGCTGGTGTTCTGGCGCAGCGAGGGGACGAACACGTTGTAGTTGCCCGCGGAGTCCACGTACAGGTAGGGCTTCTCCCTGGTCACCGGGCTCTGGCCGATGGTGGTGTACGGCGGGTTCGGGAAGCTCTGCGCGGGAGCGCCGACCACGCCGGAGAACACCATGTTCCACACGCCGTTGGTCCAGCCGCCGATCTGGCTGTCACGGGTGAGCCACTGCTGCTGGGAGTACGGGCCCACGGTGCCGTCGATCTTGCTGTCGGAGATGTAGCCGCCGCTGGCCCAGCCATAGCCGGAAGGCGCGAGGTTGAGGTTGCCCCGCACGTGGATGCGCCGGAACGGCGCCGCCTGCGACACCGCCCAGCGGTTCTCGCCGCCGGTCGGGGTGATCGACAGGTTCTCCGCCGACCGCCAGAAGTTCTGGGTGGCGTTGCCGCCGAACCAGCCGGCGTCGACGGTGACGCCGCCGTTGATCGTGACGTCGTCGGGGTTGCGGCCGAGGCCGGCGATGGAGGTGTAGAAGCCGATGTTGGCGTTGACGTTGTAGCTGCCCGGCTTGAACAGCAGCGCGTAGCGCTGGGTGCCGAACTGGTTGGACTCCTGGGTGCTGAAGACGGAGTTCAGCCTGCTCTGGATGGTGGAGCTCGCCATGGACGGGTCGAAGACGATCACATTGGAGCCGAGGTCGCCGCCGCCGGGCAGGTTCGGGCCGCCACCGCCGGTGCTGCCGTACACCTGGAACTCCCACAGTGAGTAGCCGTAGCCGGTGGCCCGGGCGGTGCCGTACATGCGGACGTAGCGCCCGCTGCCGGAGACGGCCAGCGTCTGGGTGCCGCCGGTGCCGGTGGTGGTGGAGTAGACGTCGGTCCAGGAGGACGCGTCGCCGGAGACCTGGATCTTGAAGGCCTTGCCGTACGCCGCCTCCCACCGGAGCACGACCTGGCTGATGGTGGCGGTCGCGCCGAGGTCGACCTGGATCCACTGGGGGTCGCTGAACGCGCTCGACCAGCGCGTCCCGGTGTCGCCGTCGACCGCCGCGGTGGCGGGCGTGCCGGCGTTCTCGGCGGACGAGGCGGTGACCGGCCTGCCTTGCGACAACAGGGTGTCGGCCGCGGCGGCCGGCCCGGTGACCATGAACGACGCCACGAAGGCGACGAGGGCGAGAAACGTCCCCGACAGGACATGCCTGCCGGAGCGCCGGGACAAGTGCACTGCTTCTCCTCACGACATGGGGGGTGCGCCACCGAAGTGGCGGGGGTGCGGAGAGCGCTCTCTCGCAAGAGCGTGCACATGTGCGGGCCGTAGTGTCAATGCTTAATTTAACTTCTATGACATAGTGCCGGCAGGAGCGGGAAACCGCGCGTCCTGGAGGAACTGCTCGATGACCAGGGTCGCCGCGCCCATGGCGACGGCCTCCGGGCCGAGGCGTCCCAGCACGATCGAGGTGGTCTTGTAGGGCTGGAGCAGGGTGTTGGCCGCCGTCGCGGCGCGGATGTCCACCAGCAGGCTCTTCCCGAGCATCAGGCCGGCCCAGCCGCCGATCACGATGCGCTCGGGGTTGAACAGGTGGATGAGGTTGGACAGCCCGACGCCGAGCAGTTCGACGGTCTCGTCGAGCACCGGGGAGCGTGATTCGAGCAGCCGGGCCAGCGCGGTCTCCTCCTCGGCCGAGTCGGCCACCACTCCGGCACGGTCCAAGATGGCCTCGGCGCCGACGTAGGCCTCCAGGCAGCCGCGACCGCCGCACTTGCACAGGCGCCCGCCTGCGACGATCTTCAGGTGCCCGATCTCACCCGCGGCGTGCCCGGCCCCGCGGTAGATGCCGCCGTCGGTGACGATCGTGCCGCCGACCCGCGAGCCGATCAGCATGACCACCGTGTCCGACGTGCCGCGCCCCGTGCCGAACCACAGCTCGGCCTGGCCCATCGTCTTGGCGCCGTTGTCCACCAGCAGCGGCAGCGACGTGCCCGCCCGCAGCATCGCCCCGAGCGGGACCGCCTGCCAGCCGAAGGTCTCGGCCTGGACGAGCGCGTCCGGCCCCGGCTCGACGATGCCCGGCACGCCGACGCCGACGCCGAGTACCTGGCCGGGGGACACCCCGCCCTCGCTGATCACCGAGTCGATGCCGACCAGGATGTGCCGCGCGACCAGCTCGGGATCGTGCCGCGCCGAGTGGACCGCGTACAGGGCCCGGGCCCGCTCGTTCATGTCCAGGTCGAACAGCTCGACCCTGACCTGCGTCTCGCCCACGTCCACGCCGACCACGAAGCCGAACTCGGGGTTGACGCGCAGCAGCACGCGGGGCCGGCCGCCGTCGGAGTCGACCAGCCCGGCCTCGACCAGGACGTTGTCGCCGAGCAGGTCTCCGGTCATCGTGCTGACCGTGGCGCCGCTCAGACCGGTCGCGTCGCACAGGTCGTTGCGGCTCGCGGCCCCGCCGAAATACAGGGCACGCAGGAGCATGGCCCGGTTCCCCCGCCGCACGTCTCGCACGGTTCTGCGCTCCGGCCTGCCCATTGGCCCCGCCTCCCTTGATTCCCGGTCATGTTAATTCAAGGCCCGAAACCCCTGCGTGCGAGCGCCGCGCCGGTCGCGTTACCGAAGCGTGTCCTCCGGTGCGACGACTTTGTTCAAGGCTTAGATTATGCTCCGGGAAATCCCTCCGGGCGAGGAGAGGAGACCGGCCATGGCCGAACCGGTGTCCGGGAGGCTACGACAGGGCGGCGGAGGTGGTCTCCAGAGCGTGGAGCCTGGCCCGGACGTCGTCGGCGCCCCCATGGCCCAGCTCGTCCAGACCGGCCAGCGCCCGCCGCAGGGCGCCGCGCGCCTTCTCCCGGCGGCCGGCCGCCAGGTGGGTCTCGCTCAGGCGGGTCAGCGTGTCGGACTCGGCGTACCGGATGCCGAACCGCCGGTACAGCTCCAGGGCCCGCTCGTAGCTCGCGGTCGCCTCCTCGTAGCGGCCCAGATGGTGCAGGGCGTAGCCGATGCTGTCCAGCGTGTCGGCCTGGGCGTAGTGGTCGCCGAGACCCTCCAGCAGGGTCAGGGCGCGCCGGCAGTGGATCAGCGCATGCTCGTGGCGGCCCAGCAGGGCGTGGTACCACCCCACCGCGTTCAGCGAGGCGGCCTGGCCCGGATGGTGGCCCGCGACCAGGAACAACTGGTGGGCCCGCTGGGCGTGGATCAGCGCGCTCTCGTACCTGCCGCGCAGTTCGAGCACCCAGCTGAGGATGCGGTGGGTGTGCGCCTGCGCGACGACGTCCCCGGTGTCGGCGAACAGCTCCAGCGCGCGGTCCAGGTGGAGCATCGCCTCGTCGTGGCGGCCGAGGTGGGCCGCGGCGCGGGACAGGCCGCGGTGGGAGTGGGCCATGCCCGTGCGGTCGCCGAGGCGCTGCGCGGCCTTGAGGGCGACGCGGTGCGAGGCGGCGAGATCATGCCAGTGCCCGCGCCTGCCGAGGAAGTGGGCCATCGCCCAGGCCAGCCGCCAGGCCGAGTCGTCCAGACCGGCGTCCGCGGCCGTCGCCACGACGGCGAGCAGCACGACGTGCTCGACGGTCAGCCAGTCGGACGCCTCCTCCAGATCGGCCGGCTCGTCGGGGTGCACCCCGGGCGCGGGCGGCGGCAACGGGATCGCGTCGCGGTGCGAGGTGAACAGCCGGGCCGCCCGGTGCGCCGAGTGCAGGTAGTGGTCCACCATCCGCCGGACCGCAGCCCGCCGGTCGGCCTCGGTGTCCTCGGCCTCACCCCGCTCGGCGGCGTACGCGCGCAGCAGGTCGTGGCCGGTGTAACGGCCCGGGACGTGCTCGGTGAGCAGGTGCGCGCGGGTCAACTCGGCCAGCGGCGCACGGGCCCGGCGGACGGGGACCCCCGCGAGCGCGGCGGCGGCCGAGACGCTGACGTCGGGGCCCGGATGCAGGGCCAGCAGGCGGAACAGCCTCGCCGCGGGCGGGGTGAGCGCCTGGTAGGACCAGGAGAACACCGCGCCGACGTCCGCGCCGTCCGCGCCGGTGAAGGCGTCCAGGCTGCCGTGGGCCGCGCGCAGCTCGGCCGCGATGGCGGCGAGCGGGAAGGCCGGGTTGGTCGCCGCCCGCGCCGCCGCGATGGCCAGCGCGATCGGCAGGCGGGCGCACAGCGCGGTGATCTCCCGCACCGCCGCCGGCTCCGCGCTCACCCGGCCTGGGCTGAGCCGCAGCGCCAGGAACTCGCGGGCCTCGGCGTCCGACAGCGCCTCCAGCGTCAGCGAGCGGGCGCCCTCACCTGCCACCAGCCCCGAGAGCCGGTGGCGGCTGGTGACGATGGCCAGGCAGCCGGGCGTGCCGGGAAGCAGCGGCCGGACCTGCTCTGAGTCGCGGGCGTTGTCCAGCAGCACGAGCACCCGCCGCTCGGCCAGCAGGCTCCGGTACCGTGCCGCGAGGACGTCCAGGCCGCTGGGCATGTCGCGCGCCGAGACGCCGAGCGCTCCGAGGAAGTGGCGAAGCACCTCGGAGGGGTCCTGTGGGCCGCCGGGGCTGAAGCCGCGCAGGTTGACGTAGAGCTGGCCGTCGGGGAACCGGTGCGCGATGCGGTGGGCCCAGTGCACGGCCAGCGTGGTCTTGCCGATGCCGGCCATGCCGCCGATGGTGCTGATCACCGCGGTCGCCGGGGGGCCGTCCCCGCAAGGGAGCAGGTCGTGCACGCCGGCCAGTTCGGCGCGCCGCCCGGCGAACGACGGCAGGTCCGCCGGCAACTGCGCCGGTCGCACGATCTCCCCGGTCTGCCCGGCTTGCCCGATGGGACCGGCCTGCACGGTGTGCCCGGCCTGCACGGTGTGCCCGGCCTGCACGATAGGCCCGGCTTGCCCGGTGTGTCCCGCGTCCCGGCCGGCCCCGGACCCGCCGCCCGCGGAGGACGCGGGCCCCTGGTCACCGGCGGACGCGCTCGCGTCCGGCCCGGTCGCGGACGCGGGCCCGGCGGACCCGCCCGGAGCGGCGGACCCGGTCGGCGGGGCGGACCCGGTCGGCGGGGCGGACCCGGTCGGCGGGGCAGGCCCGGACGACAGGAGAGAGCGCGCCGAGGCGCCGGGCGAAGGGGCCTGTGTCTCCTGGAGCACCCGCTCGTGGGCCGCGCGCAGGCCGGGGCCCGGGCTGATGCCGAGAGCCTCGTCCAGCCGGGTGTACATCGCCCGGTACACCTCCAGCGCCCCCGCGCGGTGGCCGGTGGCCGCCAGCACGAGCAGCAGCCGCGTGTGCAGGGGCTCGTCGAGCGGGTTCGCCTCGGCCGCCTGCTGGAGCCGCGGGACGAGCCGCGCGACCGAGCCCGCCCGCAGCGCGGTGTCGGCCGCCTCCTTCAGCACCTCCAGGTACTCCTGGTCCAGGGCCGAGAACAGCGGGTGGACCCGTACCTCTTCGGAGACGCCGTCGGCGGCCGGCCCTCGCCACAGGTCGAGCGCCTCGGTCAGCAGGCTCGCCGCGGTCTCGTCGTCGGAGGCCGCGCGCGCCCGGCCGGTCAGGGCGCGGAAACGGAGCAGGTCCAGCGAGCGTTCGTCCAGATCGAGCCGGTAGCCGCCGCCGCTGCGCACCAGCCAGCGTCCGACCGCGCGCCGCGGCAGGCCGGGCTCCAGCAGCCGCCGCAGCGCCCCGATGTGCCGCTGGACGACGTTGACCGCGCTCTCGGGCGGGTCGTGTCTCCAGAGGACGTCGACGATCTCGGCCAGCCCGGTGGGACGGCCGGCCCGGGCGAGCAGGATCGAAAGCACCTCGCGCTGCTTCGGCGGCCCGAGCGCCATCTCTTCGTCGCCCCGCCAGGCGAGTACGGGCCCGAGGACCGCGAACCGCACCTGACCGTTGGGCGTCATCTCCGATTCCAATGGCACAGTACCCCTGACCTGCCACGTTCTTGACGATCATCATGGACGCGGCCATGCGCGTCACTTTCGTCAAGTATGGGAGATGGAGGAGTATGGCCGTGCAGAAAGCGATTCGGATTCGGTAGGAACGGCCCGGCGCTATCCCCCGGCGGGCAGGAACCGGAACGTCCCGCTGATCGCGTCGAACAACGCGTAGACCGCCGCCTCCAGCGGGAGGTTGGGGCTGGCGCAGGTGATGATCAGATAGTCGCGCTCGGCGCCCGGAAGCGGCACCACGGTGTGCATGGTGAGCATCCGTACGGAAAGTTCGGTGGTGAAGGAGGCGTCCTCGGTGCCGGTGATCCTGGCCACCTGCCCGATGTCGGGCAGAGTGACGGTGGTCACCTTCCGGTCCGTGGGCGTCCTGTCGGCGCCCGGCCCGGACGCGCCGGGCGCCAACTGGGCGGTCAGCACCGGCAGCGTCAGCTCGCGGCCCGGCGGCACGGTGACGGCGAAGACCATCGTGTACCCCATGAAGAGCCCGTCGTCGAACATCGTCGCGGTGCCGGCGGCGAACAGCGCGCCGCGGCGGCGCGCGGCCCTGGCGACCTCGCGGGCCTGGCGGAACAGGTCGTTGATCGCCGCCTTCTCCCGCACGCCGTTGGTCATGGCGAGGGCGGCGGCGCGGGTCTCGGCGAGCGCGTCGCCCGAGACGTCGAGATCCGCCCAGGAGTCCGGCACGTCGAGGACGAAACGGTCGACGGGGGCGATCATTTGGCGTCCAGGTGGGCCACGGCCTTCTGGTCCGTCTCGTTCATCTGCTGCACGATCTGGTCGACGGCCTTCTTGATCGTCTCGCACTGGTGGTGGAGCTGGATGCGCCCGTCCTTCCAGCGCTTCTCGAAGTGCTCACCCTGATCGATCAGCGGGGAGCCCAGGGCGCGATCCAGGTCGATGCCCGACTTGTCGGTGTCGATGTGGTCCAGTACCGAGCCCAGCGCCCGCGACACCTGCTCCAGCTCGGCATCCGGAATATCGATTTTGGCCATCGTGCCCCCCGGGCGGATCTCTCTTCTCCTCGGTACCGCGTACCGTCTGCTCCCCTGCACACGTAGCCGGGCCCCCCGAAGGTTCACACTCCGGCACGGTTTTGAACCCCTCGGGCCGTTCGCCTCGTGTTCCGCGAGTGAGAATCCAAAGCAACCCCCGCCCGGCCGGCCGGGCGGGCGTCCGCGCGCTGGCCGTGGCCGTCGCCCTGTGCGGCATGACCGGCGCGGCCGGCTGCGGCAAGGTCATCAGCATCAACGACGCCGCTCCCGCCTCCTCCGCCCCGGCTCCCGCCCCGCCGTCCTCCTCGGCGCCGCCCGCCGCGGACCCCGCCTCGTCCGCTCCGGCGGGCACGGGCGACACCGGCGGCCAGGAGTTCGGCCCCGGCGGCCCGCTGCAGCTCGTCAACGGATCGGCCGCGGACAACGGCGCGACCGGTGACGGCGGGACGGTGACCGGGGACGCGGTCCAGGAGCAGCCCCCGGTCTGGGTCCAGCTCACCGGCGTCCGCTCCCGCACACTGGACGCCCACGTCGTCGACGTCAACCAGTCGACCCTCTACCGGTTCGACAAGGATTCGGCCGATCCGTCCCGCTCCACCTGCGAAGGCGACTGCGCCGTCACCTGGCCGCCCGTCACGATCAAGCTGGGCGGCAAGGTGTACGTCCGAGGCGTCCGGCCGGCGGCCGTCGGAGCGATCCGGCGCGGCGACGGCCGTATCCAGCTCACCATCGGCGGCTGGCCGGTCTACCGCTTCTCCAAGGACCAGGTCCCCGGCGACGAGAAGGGCCAGGGGGTCGGCGGCACCTGGTTCGCCGTCGCCCTCGACGGCTCCAAGGCGACCCCCATCAAGTGAGACCCCCGGCCGGTGCCGCGGGAACGGGCCGGCCGCGACATGGCGGTGGGGCGGGTCAGGGAGATCGTCCCGGATCCGCCCCACCGCGATCGACGGGCGGTTCGCGCCGCCGTCAGCCGGCGGGCGCCGTATACGGCGCCTGCACGGTGGTCAATGTGCCGTCTCCGAGGTGGAGCAGGCCGCGCCCCGGCTGCGGCGCGCGGCCGACCAGGCCGCGGGTGAGCCGCACCCCGATGACCTCGCCGTCGCTGAGGCCCTGCGGGGACAGCAGCATCCCCGACCGGTTCCGCTTCACCTGCCCCACCCAGCCGGCGAGCCCGAGTGACAGCGCCTCGGCGTTGCCCGCCAGCACCAGACCCCAGCCGTTCCCCGCGCCGCCGCGGGCGAGCAGCGACAGGTCGGCGTCGATCTCCGACTGCATGAACAGCTCCGCGTCGTCCACGATGATCACCGCGTTGTCCTCCGGGACGTCGCCGAGCGCCGCTCGGAAGTCCGCGACCGTGACCTCCGCGTCGGTGAAGACGATCCGCACGCCCGGCGTCCCCGCGAGGTCGCGCAGCGGCGAACGGCGCGGCGCGAGGATGATCACGCCCGTCCCCTGTTCCAGCAGCGAGCGCGCCACGGTGACCAGCGCGGTGCTGCGGCCGGTCCGGGGCGGCCCGGCGATGACGAACGTCGGGACGTCGGCCAGGTCGGGGCCGAGGGCGGTCAGCGTGTCCCCGCCGATGGCGACGAGCGGGCGCATCGGCCCCGGGGCGGCGCGCAGCGCCGAGGCGCTCTCGTAGGTGATCCGGTCGGGCAGCAGGTCCAGCCGGATCGGCCGCCGCGACCGCGGGACGTCGGCCTCGCGGGCGGTCAGCTCCTCGCCGAGGGCCGTGAGGATGGACGCCTGGGCGGTTCCCGACAGGTCGGGCCCGAGGACGGCGATCTGCACCTCGCTGGTGTCCTGCACCCGGATGCCGCGGCCCGGAGGGGGGGCGGAGGGCGCCGACCGGGAGCTGAGGCCGACCGAGGAGTAGTCGGCGCGGTCGTTCAACCGCAGAACGATCTTGTCCTCGGTGGTGCCCGCGTACCGGCCCGAACCGAGGATACGGTCGCCGGCCAGCACGACGTGCAGCCCCACCCCGGCGCCGTCGCGCAGCAGACGCAGCATGCGCTCCAGGTAGCTGCCGTTGTCGTAGCTGCTGAACTCCCGCTCGAACACCTCGAACCGGTCGACCATGAGCACGATGTGCGGCGGCCGTTCGCCGGGGGGCGCCATCCGCCGGTACTCCGCCAGGTCGGCCGTGCCGCGGGCGCCGAGCAGCGACTGGCGGGCGGTCAGCTCCGCGGTGAGCCGGTCCAGCAGACGCCCGAGACGCTCGATCTGGTTGCGGTCCACGACCGCTCCGCAGTGCGGCAGCGCGGTGAGCGCGTTCAGGGCGCCGTTGCCGCAGTCGATGCCGTACATGTGCACGTCGTCGGCCCCGTGGGCGGAGGCCAGCCCGGCGGCCAGCGTGCGCAGGGTCTGGGAGCGCCCGCTGCGCGGCGAGCCGATGATGTGCAGGTGCCCGGAACGGTCGAGGTCCAGCACCAGCGGGCGCCGCGCCTGGTCGGCGGGCAGGTCGATCAAGCCGTAGTTGACCGGCGGCAGCGCCGCGTCCCGGTCGTCGCGCGGCTTGGGCCCGGCGGGCGGCGCCCACTCCAGCACCTCGGGCAGCGGCGGCAGCCACGGGCTGGGCTGGGCGGGCACACCCGTCGCCCGCGCGGCGTCCGCGATGGTCCTCACCAGCACGGCGAGATCGGTGATGGCCTCCTGCGCGTCCGCCGCGTTCTTGGCGCGGACGGCCGGCGGCAGCGGGCCGCCGAGCTCCGGCCAGCCGACGCCCCGAGCCCGCACCCTCACCTCGGTGGAGGCCACGACCGAGCCGGCCGGCCGGCGCCCGCCCACCCGCCCCGCCTGGAACGGCAGCAGCGCCGAGGGCCCGAGCCGCGCGAACGCGCGGCCGGGCGTGCCGGGGGAGATGGCGCCGGAGTCGGGCGCGTCGATGATGTCGCGGCTCTCGGTGCCGTCGGTCGTGCGCAGCGCGATCCGCAGGTTGGTGTTGGCGCGGATGTCAGCGGTCACCGCCCCGCTCGGCCGCTGCGTGGCGAGCACCAGGTGGATGCCGAGCGACCGTCCGCGCTGGGCGATGTTGACCAGGCCGGCGACGAAGTCCGGCAGTTCCCTGGCCATCGAGGCGAACTCGTCGATCACCAGGAGCAGGCGGGGCAGCGCGGCCAGGACATCGCCGCCACGCGTCCGCTTGTCCAGATAATCCTCGATGTCCTTCGCGCCCGCCTCGGCCAGCAGATGCTCCCGGCGACGCAGCTCCGCGCCCAGGGAGACCAGAGCGCGTTCCACCAGGTGGGTGTCCAGGTCGGTGACCAGGCCGACGGTGTGCGGCAGGTCGGCGCACTCGGCGAAGGCGCTGCCGCCCTTGTAGTCGACCAGCACGAACGTCATCTCGTCCGGGCGGTTGACGACGGCGAGGGTGGCCACCAGGGTCTGCAGCAGCTCGGACTTGCCGGCGCCGGTCGTCCCGGCTATCAGCGCGTGCGGGCCGTCCCGCACCAGGTCCACCGAGAAGTCTCCGTCGTAGCCGGCGCCCAGGACGGCCCGCGTGCTGCGCCCCGCCAGCGCCCACCCGGCCGAGATCGCCTCGGACGTGGGCGGCTCGATGCCCAGCAGGTCCAGCAGCCGCACCGAGCCGGGAAGGGCGCTCTCGTCGGTGTCGCCGACGCCCCGCAACGGCGCGAGCGCGCGGGCGAGCCGCTCATACCAGCCACGCTCGGGAAAGTCCACGCGCACGTTCTCCGGCGCCGCGCCCTGCGCGGTCCGCACCCGGACGCCGTCCTCCTCGACGGCGACCACCGCCGCGCACTCCTCCGGCAGCGACCGCTCCTCGCGGTCCACGCAGATCGTGTAGACGCCGACGGCGGGGCCGTCGCGCAGCAGGCCGACCACTCCGGGAAGCGAACGCGCCCGGCGGGCCTGGGTGAGGACGACGAGGATGTCGGGCGAGCCCGCCGCCCCGCCGCGCTGCGCGTCCGCCCCGGCCGCCGCGCGCGAGGCCACGAGCTGCCCGAGCTCGCCGATGCGGCGGGCCATCGAATCGCTGGTGCTGCCCACCAGCGCGTAGGCGTCCTCGCCCTGCGGCTGGCAGTGCGGCAACCAGCGCACCCACGACCAGGCGTCCTCGCCGTCCGGGCCGGCCAGCACGACGATGCGCAGGTCGGACGGGCTGTGCAGGGCCGCGGCCTGCGCGGTCATCCAGCCCGCGAGGTTCGCCGCGTCCTGGCCGGCGACGCCGGTCACACCGGAGCCGCGCAACGGGATCGCCACGGGCACCTGGGTCAGCCAGGGCGTCGTGGTGCGGCGGTACTCCTCCAGGGTCGGGTCCTCGACGCTCAGCGAGGACGGCAGATCGGCGGTGCCCACCCGCACGTCCAGGAAGTCGGGGTCGCGCCACCTGCGCTCCCACAGCCGCTCGGACGGCGACGAGGCCGTCTGCAGCAGCGACGCCGGGTCGGGCAGCGACAGGCGGAGCGCGTTCTGCTCGCGCAGCACCGCGTCGTCCACGGCGGCGCGCACGCGCGCCATGGACGCCTCGTGCTCGCGCAGCTTCTCCTGATAACTCGCCTGCGTCTGCTTGCGCCCGCCGAACTGGGTCAGCAGCGCGCCGAGCGGCGACAGCAGGGCGAGGAACACGAACGACCAGCGGCCGGTGGTAAGGATGGCGACCAGCGCGCCGCCCACCGGCACCAGCAGGATCGGCAGCAGCGGGATCGGCCGCTTCTCCGGCTTGGTCGGCGCGGTGGGCAGCCGGAAGCGGCCGCCGCCTCCGGACGGCCGGAATCGCGGCGGCCGGTTGAACTCAAGGCCCAGGCCGTCCGCCGCCGGGGTCAGCGGCACCCGCCTGCTCACCGGGACGGCGAGCTCCAGCAGGCTGCCGCCCGCGGTGAGCTGGCTGCCCTCCGGCCAGGTCGCCGTCCCCGACAGCTCCTTGCCGTCGAGCGACGCCTGGCCGTGCGCCGTCACCTCCACGGTGCCGTCCACCCGGACCCGCGCCCGGGCCGCGATCGGCGGCGCCCCGGCCGACAGCCGGACGCGGCAGGCGGCCCCGCCGCCGATCTCGTAGTCACCGGGCGGCAGCCGGAAGGACGTCCCGGCCGCCGGTCCGCTGACCACGCGCAACTCGGCCAGGCCCTCGGGCTCCCGCTCCCCGGGAACGGGGACGTCGAGCCCGAGGTCCATGCCGTCACGGACCCCGGCCGCGTACAGGGTGGCCGCCGGGTCGGCCGGCTCGGCGCCGATGTAGAGCACCGGACCCGCCGTCCTGGCGTGGCCGCCGAGGTCGACGGCGTTCGCCAGTTCCGCGGCCAGTCGCCCCACCGGCGCGGAGGGGTCGGTGTCCACGGTGACGGCCGTGGAGACCTCCATGTCCAGGGGGGTCCGGACGCTTACGTTCAGACGCACGGTGATCGAGTCCCTTGTGCGAAGCGGTCGGGTGAGGGCCGGCGGTGGCCGGCCCGGGGGCGGGGCCGCCGCGGCATGGCGCCGTGGCGGCCGGCCGTCAGGACAGGTTCGAGCCGAGCTGGTCGTCGGTCTGCGAGAACGCCTCGCCGACGGCCTTCACGTACTGGCCGATGCCCTGCAGCGACTGGTTCACCGAGTCGAAGCCCTTGGCGAACTCGTCGAAGAAGGGCTGGAACTTCTGCTGCGCGGCCGGGGTGCTGTACCCCTGCGCCAGCAGGTTCTGGATCTTGCCGCGGACCTCGCTGAGCTTGTCCTGGAGCTGCGAGAAGTCGTTGAGCAGCGCCGCCGAGGTCGAGGCGGTCTCGTCGGAGTTGACGGTGAAGTTGGGCATGGTCTCTCTCCTGAACGGTCGTTGTCATCCATCCACCGAAAGGTGGCGGTCTCGTGGGGCCCGTCCGAGGCCGGCCGGGCCGATGGGGTCAGGGGGCGGCCGGTGGCGGCGGGAGGGTGTCCGGGGTCTCGGACACCGTGGGAGACGGCGGAAGCGGCGTGTTCTGCGCCTGCGTACTCGGCGACGGCGGGGGCGCGTCACCCGACGACGGGGCGGTGGCGCTGCTCGGGGAGGCGGTGGCGCCGGTGGGCGACGGCGGAGGTGTGCCCGGGGCGGTGGCGCCGGTGGGCGACGGCGGAGGTGTGCCGCCGCCCGTCCCAGAGGCGCCGCCCGTCCCGGACGCGCTGCCGGTCCCGGACGTGCCGGACGTCGGCGTGGCCGCGGTGTCCGCGGTGGCCGGGGCCGGACCGGTCGCGGAACTCGGCGCGGACCCCGAGCCCGCCGCCGTCCCGGCGGAGGTGGCGCCCGCGCCGCCCGCGGAATCCGGACCCTGAGCCGCCACGGGAGAGGCGGGGGCGGAAGCAGGGCCCGCGGCCGGTGATGATGGCGCCGCGTCGGGACCGGCGGCCGGTGATGAGGCCGCCGAGCCGGTAGCGGCGGTCGGAGAGGACGGCGCGGCATCGGGACCCGCGGCGGGCGAGGAGGGGCCGGTGCCGGTGGTCGGTGACGCTGGTGGGGAGGCCGGAGCGGTGGTGGGGGAGCCTGGCGCGGCGTCGGGACCCGTGGTGGGTGTGGAGGGAATGGTGTCGGGCGGGTTGGTGGACGGCGTGGTGCCGGGGCCGTTGTCGCCGGTGGTCGGGCGGGGAGTGCCCTTGGTGGGGAAGATCGAGTCGATCTTGTCGGCGATCGGGCGCTTGCCGACCGAGCCGACGGTCTTCGGCAGGATGTTGCCCGCCTCGCCGGCTATCGCCTCCTTGGGATCCGCTCCCTCGCTGATCGCGACGCCGACCTTGACACCGGCGGACGCGCCCTCCGGGATCAGCTCCTCGGCCTGCTGGATGGCATTGTCCTTGAACGTGGGCTTGGGCGCGGCGGCGCCGGAACCGGCCGCGCCGGCGGCGGCCGGAGCGGGGGCCTCGGGGCCGTCCGGCCGGGGGGTGAAGGCGCCCCCGCCGAAGTCGCCGCCGCGGCCGGCCTTGATGCCCTTGAAGATCCCGCCGCCGACGGCGGCGGCGGCCGCGCCCCCCAGCAGGTTGCCCGCGGTGATCTCGTCGCCGTTGAGCTTCTTGACGACCGCCTCCTCGCCGACGCCCTTGCCGAACTGGCCGATCGTCCCGGTGATGAGCTTGCCGCCTGGGCTGTCGAAGGCGATGGTGAACGGCTTGCTGGTGGTGAAGGTCTCGCTGATCTTGCCGATGTTGCCGGAGACCGTCTGGAAGAATTTGCCCGACTCCGCGCCGCCCTTGAACAGCCCGGGTGCGATCTTCGTGCCGACGGCGCTGATCCCCCGTCCACCGGCACGGAGCACGGATCCGCCGGGCACCAGGGCGATCAGACCGGCGGCGAAGTCGCCGAGTTTGAAGTCGCCTGTCGCTAATTGCTGGATCGTCTGGAATGCGAACAGCGCCGCGCCGAGGACGAACCCGATCACCGGGAAGAAGATCGTGACGACCGCCACGAGGATGTCGAGAAGGATCTTCACGAACGGGAAGTCCTTGAAGAAGTCCGCGATCTTCTGGAAGAAGTTGCGTTCGGGGATCGCCTTCGCCGCGGCGTCGTCCAACTCCCGGCCGGCCCGGCTGGAGGCCTGCTCGCGCAGGCTCCGGGCCTGCTCGGCGAGGCTCCGGGCGGCGGACATGGTCTGGTTGGCGGCGTTGATGCCATCTTCCTGCTTGCGGGCCGCGTCCTTCTGCTCGTCGCTCGCGTCCGGGGGCAGGGACGGCGCGCTCTGCCCGGCCGTGCCGGCGACGGGCCCGGCCTGGTCCATAGCGCGGTCCACCTGCGACTGCGCCTCCTGGAGCTGAGAGGCATAGGTCTTGTAGGCGCTCGCGGCCGACTCGAAGGAGTCGCGAGTCTTGGCCAGTTTGTCCGGGAGGGACTTGAGCTGGGCGCGCAGGGCGTCCATCGCCTTGCCGGTTCCCTGCTCGACGGCGCCGCCCTTGCCGAGGATCTGCGCGGCGGTGCTCGCCTGGTCCGCGATCTCCTGGTAGCGGTCGGCGAGTCGCCGGATCTCGTCCGGGTCACCAGGTGCCGGATCGTCCGACATCCCGAGCACGTCGAAGCCCGAGGTATGCCGTCGTGCCACGTGATCCCCCCGAAGTGATGGCTCCTGTCGCCCGATACACGGGGACGGCGGACCGAAGGGTTCATGGTCGGATGGAAGAAATTCAGGTCGAACTTTCTCCCCTTCCATCACGTGTGCCCGGAAGAGGCGCAGGTCCGAGTGGACCCCGCATGAGGTGAGGCCGGCGGGTGCCGTGCCGGGAATGGGTGGGCCACATGGTGAGCGGTCGGTGGGAGAGGGCGCGGCGGGCGGCCATCGTGATCCCGGCTCTGTGGGCGATCTTCTTCTCGGCGTGGACGCCGGTCGCGGCGAACGCCTCCGCCGCGACCGCGGTCCCGCCTCCGGGGACGGTCGCCCCGATCGCGGTCTTGTCCGCAGGGATGGTCGCCCCGACCGCGGTCCCGCCCGCGGGGATGGTCGCCCCGGCCGCGGCCTTGTCCGCGGGGACGGTGCCCGGGTCGTGGGCGATGGGCGTCGTCACCGCGAGGAGCCTCCCTTCCCGCGCGATCTTCTCCGCGACCTCCGCGCGGGACGGCGACGACCTGATCAAGGTGTACGTGGTGCGGACGGCGGAGCGGAACGGCGGGCGACCGGATTCGCTCACCGCCATCGCGGCGCGCACGCTGGGCGACGCCAACAGAGCCGGTGAGATCTTCCAGCTCAACGCCGGGCGTCCCCAGTCCGACGGATCGTCGTTGCGGGATCCGCGCGAAGTGCGGCCCGGCTGGATCCTGCGGCTGCCCGCCGACGCCAACGGCCCCGACGTCCAACTCGCCCGCGAGACGAGCCCCGGCTCCGGCCAGGAGAACGGTTCCGGTCAGGGGAACGATTCCGGCCAAGGGAACGATTCAGGTCAGAGCACCGGCTCTGGCCAAGGTGACGGTTCTGGCCAGGGTGACGGCGCCGGTCAGGGGAACGGTTCTGGCCAAGGGAACGGTGCCGGTCAGGGGAATGGTTTCAGCCAGGGGAAAGGTGCCGGCCAAGGGGACGAGTCCGCTCCCGTGGGCGGCTCGCCCGCCGCGAACGCCGTCGTGCTGCCGCTGCCCATCGTGCTCTCCGTGCTGGGCGCGCTGCTCCTCGGGCTGCTGACCGCGGCGATCGTGGCCAGGCGGCGGCTCCGGCGGGCGTTCGCCTGGGTCCCGCGACTGATCCGCCGCCTCGGCGAGCCGGCCCGCCGTGCGCGCCGGCTGGCCTACCGCAGGTCGCTGGCCCAGGCCTTCGCCGGGGACGTGGAGGCGCCGCGCCGCGCCTACGCGGCGCTCTCCGAGCTGACCGGCCCGGAAGGGTACCCGGTGCACGCGATGTCGGTGGACGACGCGGGCGTCACCGCGTGGGTGGCGACCCGGGACGAACCGCCGGCGCCGTGGCGTGACCTGGGCGGGTCGCGGTGGCGGCGTCCGGCCGACGCCCCCACGCCCGCCGCCCGCCGGGCCCACCCCGCCCCCGGAACTCCGACGCCGTTGCTGGTGCGGGTCGGGGTGGACGACCAGGGCGGCAAGGTGTTCGTGGACCTCAGCCGGCTCGACGGGGTGCTGAGCGTGACCGGCGACCGTGCCGTGACCGGCGACGTGGTGCGGGGTCTGCTCGCCGAGGTGGCGCGGAACGCCCCGGCCACGCCGGTCGCCGTGCTGCCGCGGCCGGGGGCCGAGGCGGTGGCGGTGCCGGCCGGCCTGCCGCGGGTCGAGGCGCCGAGGCCCGGCTCGGCGGCCGTCGTCGCGGGCGCGCGCGGTACGGGGACGCTGCGCGCGGCGGCTCAGCGCCGCCTCCTGCGGGCGTTGCTGGTGGTCCCCGGGCCGCAGACGGGGGAGGAGGCCGCGGACCTGGCCGCGTTCTGCGACCCGGCCACCGGATGGACCGCCCTGGTGTGCGGCGACGCCGACGGCGCCCACTGGCGCTGGCAGGCCCAGCCGGACGGCTCGGTCGAGATCCCCGTGCTGAACCTCACCGTGTCGGCCCCCGCGTGAGCCCCCGGCCGTGCGAGTTCGGCGGGTCAGGCCATGCCGGACGGCTTGGCGGGTATCCCGTGCCGGGTTCGGCCGCGCCGGCTTCCGCGTGAGCCCTCGGCGGTACGAGCCCGGATCAGGTCAGGGCGGGGGAGGGCGTGGGGCGCTCGCGTCTTCTGAGGTGGTCCAGGGCGTAGTGCTGCCGGGACTTCGCGGTGCCGACGGGGATGCCGAGGTCGTCGGCCGCCTCCCGGAGGGTGCGTCCGCGCAGGTAGGTGTGCACCAGCACCTCCCTGTGCTCGGCCGACAGCGAGCCGAGCATCTCCGCGACCGCCACCGAGGCCACCACGGCGTCCGCGTGGTCGCGCTGCGTGGGGTCGAACATGTCGGCGCCGGTCACCTCGTGCCGGTGGAACCCGCTCCTGGACCGGTCGATCACGAGGTTGCGGGCGACCGTGAGCAACCAGCCGCGGACCGACCCCTCGCCGTCGCGCAGCCGCTCGGCGTTGTGCCAGGCGCGGACCATGGTCTCCTGCACGATGTCCTCCGCCAGATGGCGGTCGTTCAGGAGCTTCTCGGTGTAGGCCAGCAGGGCCTTCTCGTGCTCTCGCACGAGGGTGCCGAGGTGGCGTTCCCGTGTGCCCTCCGCATTCTCCTGCGGCGCGGCCGACGGGGTGAGCGATTGGGACGTTCTCATATTCCCTTCCAGAGGGACCACAGGCCGATCCGTGGCGGATGATCGCGCCGCCACGTGGGGGCGCGCGGCCGGGGCCGTGAGCCGGGCAGAGCTTAGGTCGACGCCACTGCCGAAAAAGTGCTGAAATCGGTCATAGGGACGTTCCGCCGTGTCGGTCGGGTGGTGAGGCCATGGATTGGCGTGATGCCGGGCTGATCGGAGTCCTGTACGACGTCGGGATCGAGCACAGGTGGCTGGGCCTGATCGGCGGGCGTGCAATGTGGGGCGCGGACCTGCGGCGCCACTACCGCGACATCGCCACGCTCGGCTCGTCGGCGGACCGCGGGGCGCGGGTGCTCGACGTCCCGTGCGGGGGAGGCGTCGCCTTCCGGGGCATCCCCCGAGACGGCTCGTGGCGGTATGTCGCGGTGGACCTCGCGCCGGTGATGCTGCGACGGGCGCGGGCCGTCGCGGAGCGTCACGGGCTCGCGAACCTGGTCCTTACGCAGGCGAGCGTGACGGCGCTGCCCTTCGCCGGCGCGACCTTCGACCTGTGCCTGAGCTACTTCGGCCTGCACTGCTTCCCCGACCCGGCCGCGGCGCTCGCGGACATGGCGAGAGTGTTGCGGCCAAGCGGGCTGCTGAGGGGGACGTCGGTGGTGCGCGGTGGCGGGCGGCGGCAGGACGCGGCGATCGCGGTCCTCCGGCGCTTCGGCGTCTTCGGCGAGGTGGGGACGGCGGCGGAGCTGGCGTTCTGGCTCGAAGCGGCGGGGCTCGGCGAGATCGCCGTCGACCGCGACGGCGCCGTCGCGTACTTCGCCGCCCGCCGCTGACCGTCCTCGCGTGTCGGGGGCCGCGCCTGGTCGTCGGTGCCGTCACCTCCGCGCCCGTCCCGTAGCCCGCTCCCTTTCGTTCGCCGCCGCCGCACCCGCCGCCGATCGTCCCCGCGTGCTTCGCCGGCCCCGCGTGCGGCCGATCCGCAGGAAGGCCGTGTCGTGTGGAGGCCGACCCGTGTGGAGCCCGTGTCGTGGGTGCCCGCCCCTTGTGGGATACATCGTTTGGCGATATATATCGGATATGGCGTTGCGTGAACAGAGTTATCTGATTCTGCTGGCTCTCGCCGAGGGGCCTTCGCACGGGTACGGGGTGATCAAGACCGTGCGTGAGGTGTCGGAGGGGCGCGTCCGCCTGGGGCCTGGCACGCTCTACGGCGCCCTCGACCGCCTCGCGACCGAAGGGCTGGTGCGGGTGAGCGGGGAAGAGGTCGTCGACGGCAGGCACCGGCGCTACTACGAGCTCACCGGCCCGGGCGAGGAAGTCCTCACCGAGGAGACCGCCCGCCTGGCCCGTCTGGCCGCCGGCGCACAGCGGCGGCTCAACCTGCGTGCCCGACCAGGGATGGGGGTGTGACCGAGTGGACTCCTACGAGCGCGCCGCCAGGCGGCTCATGTTGGCCTACCCTCCGCGCTATCGCGAGCATCGCGGCGACGAACTGCTCGCGACGCTGCAAGACCTGGCCGAGCCCGGCCAGACCCGGCCGACTCTGCGCGACTCGCTCGACATGGTCCGTGGAGGCATCGCGCTGCGCTTTCGCGAGCATCCACGGCTCGCCGCGTGGCTGCGCTACCGTTTGCTCGACTGGCGCCTGCCGTACGAATACCGGTGGTGGGCACGCGACGACCTGCTGAGAGGGCGCCGCGCGTGGCGTGCCACCGTGCGAACCGCTCTGTCGCCGGTCGTGCTGCTCGTGCTGTCATGGATGGTCGGCGTGCCGCGCCCATGGGGCCTGGTGCCGGAGGTACTGATGGGACCGGTGGCGGTGTGGGTCATCAGCTGGCTGGAGGACGAGCGGCGGCGGCGCAAACTGCTGGCCCTGCACGAGTTCCATGCGGACGGCACGCCCATGCCGCCGGTGCTGCCCCGGCCGGACCAGCGGGTGGTCGGAATACCCGCGCCCGACGAGAGGCCGGCGGGCCGGGGCGTGACCGCTGGGAGATGGGGCCGTCGTCGACCCGGCCGGTGACCTCGTTCCGCGTGGCCCGTCCGAGCCGCGTGGCCCGTCCGAGCCGGTGTGACGACGCGGACGGGCCACGCGACGGGCCACGCGGAGGGTGGCCGGAGGAGGAGGTCCGGCGGGTCAGGACTTGTGGGCCACGCCGCCGACGCAGGCGACCTCGGCCGCCTGGTTCCACAGGCCCGGGTCGACGCGCCACCGGGACACCGAGACGATGCCGGGTTCGAGCACGGTGAACCCCTCGAAGTAGCCGGCGATCTGCTCGGGGCTGCGCGGGGTGTACCCCACGACGTCGGGCCCGGCGTTGTGGCGCCGCAGCGCCTCGACGTACGACGGATCGGTGTCGGCGCCGTCGTAGAGGGCCAGGTAGCTGCCCGGGGGCAGGGCGTCCATCAGCCGGTTCACGATCGAGCGGGCCTCGTCGTAGTCGGGGACCAGGCCGAGGATGCCCATCAGCATGAGCGCTGTGGGCTTGGTGAAGTCGAGCGTCTTGGCCGCCTCCGCCAAGATGAGCTCAGGGTCGCGCACGTCCGCCTCGATGTAGTCGGTCGCCCCCTCCGGCGTGCTGGTCAGCAGGGCTTGCGCGTGCACCAGCACCAGGGGGTCGTTGTCGACGTAGACGATGCGCGAATCCGGGGCCAGGCGCTGGGCGACCTCATGGGTGTTGTCCACCGTGGGCAGGCCGGTGCCGATGTCCAGGAACTGCCGGATGCCGGCCTCGTCGGCGAGGAATCGCACCGCGCGGGTGAGCATCTGACGGGAATGTCGGGCGATGTCCACCATGCCGGGGAAGACCTCGCGGACCTTGTCCCCGGCCATCCGGTCGACCGGGTAGTTGTCCTTCCCGCCCAGCAGGTAGTTCCAGATGCGGGCGGAGTGCGGGACCGAGGTGTTGATGCGCGGCGGCGCGGGACGCTCCAGGTCGTCCGGCGCGTTGGCCGGGACCTCCGTCTCGGCTGCCGGGAGCTCTGTCTCGGACGCGGTATTCGAGGGGGTGCGGTCCTCGGCCATGGGGGAAGCCTCCTGCATTGCGTTGGTTCTGCTCGGAGGGTACGCCGGTCGGAGCGCGGCGGCGTACGGCCCGGACGGGCCCGTGCGACCCGTGCGGGACGACCCCCAGGTCAGCGCGGCAGCAGGAGAGAGAAGCCCGGAAAACGCGAGATCCCCGGGCGAGGGCCCGGGGATCCGGCGAGGCGGCGACCGGGCCGCCTCGCCGATGTCCGTCCCCGGTCCGGGTGACGTCCGTCGCGGCTGAGGCGATGTCCGTCCCCGGTCGGGGTGACGTCGTCGCGGTCAGAACGGCGTTCGTCCCGGGTCGCGGGTGACGTCGTCGCGATGGGGGCGGTGTGGCCCGTTCAGGCGGCGATCGGCCGGCGCAGTGAGGACAGCGCCTTGCTCCAGGCGACGACCTGGTCGAGCATGGTGTCGACGGCCGCGGTGTGGTACGAGGCGGGCGCGAACTGGCTGTAGTTGACGAAGTCCGTGATCAGCGACAGGGCCACCTGGGCGCGGACGTCGGCCACCTGCAGCTCGCCCATGATCAGGCGCAGGTGCTCGACCGCGCGGGTGCCGCCCATGCTGCCGTAGCTGACGAACCCGGCCGCCTTGTTGTTCCACTCGGCGTAGAGGAAGTCGATGGCGTTCTTCAGCGCACCCGAGGTGGAGTGGTTGTACTCCGGCGTGACGAAGACGTAGCCGTCGAAGGAGGCGATCTTGGCCGCCCACGCCTTGGTGTGCGCGTTGGCGTACTGGCCCATGGAGGGCGGAATCGCCTCGTCGAGGTGCGGCAGGTTGTACTCGGCGATGTCGACCAGCTCGTACTCGGCGTCGCCGCGGTGCTTGGCGATGTCGTAGACCCAGTTGGCGACGGCCTCGCCGTTACGGCCCGGGCGGGTGCTGCCGAGGATGATGGCGATCTTGGTCATGGTGGTCCGAATCCCTTGTCTTGCTCACGGCCGATCGGTCCCCGGCGCGTACGCCCGGAGACCGGCTCCACATGCTTGCCACAGCAATAGTTGCGGCGTGGAATAAGGTAGCGAGCAAATGCTGATATGTCAACGAAGGGCTCGGTGATGACTGGAGAGGCGCGCCAGGGAGGTTCGTGATACGCATGTGAGGGCCTAAGGAGGATGCCGATGTTGCCCTGGCAGGCTGACCTTGCGGGACGGCTCGACGAGCACGTGTTCGACAGCGAGCTGTTGCGCGGGAACCCACTGAAGGACCCCCACCAGCGACCCCTGTGGGTCTACGTGCCGCCGGGCTACGACGACGAGCCGGAGCGGCGCTACCCCACCGTGTACGTCATCCAGGGCTACACCGGTCACGTGGCCATGTGGCGCAACCGCACGCCGTTCCGGCTGCCGTTCCCCGAGGCGGCCGACCATGTGTTCGCCATGGAGCAGGCCCCGCCGGTGATCGTGGTCTACGTGGACGCCTGGACCGGTTATGGGGGCAGCCAGTTCGTCGACTCGCCGGGCACCGGCCGTTACCACTCCTACCTCTGCGACGAGATCGTGCCGTGGGTGGACGCGCACTACCGCACCCTCGCCGGCCGCGACCATCGTGCGATCACGGGCAAGTCCAGCGGCGGCTTCGGCGCGATGATCACCCCGATGCTGCGCCCCGACCTGTTCGGCGCCTTCGCCACCCACGCGGGCGACACCCTCTACGAGTTCTGCTACCTGCCCGAGTTCGCGGACGCCGTGCGTCACCTGCGGGCCTACGACGGCGACATCGGGAGATGGTTCGACGCCTTCCTCGGCCGCACCGCCTTCACCGACCCGGCGGACGGCACGCTGCTCGGCGTCCTCGGCTGCTCGTCGGCGTTCTCGGCCGCCGAGGACGGCACACCCGAGCTGCCGTTCGACCCGCGCACCGGGGTGCTGCGGCCGCAGGTCTGGCAGCGCTGGCTCGACTGGGACCCCGTGCGCATGGTCCCGAAGTACGCCGAGGCCATGCGCTCGATGCGCGCGGTGTGGATCGACGCGGGGACCAGGGACGAGTTCAAGCTCGACATCGGCGCGCAGGCGTTCCGGGAGGCGCTGCTCGCCCACGGCGTCTCGGAGGAGATCATCCGCTTCGAGCTGTTCGACGCCGGCCACGGCGGCATCGACTACCGCTACACGCTGTCACTGACCTGGCTGGCCGAGCGCCTCCAACCCGGAACCACCCCGCCTACCCGGTAGCGGCACACCCCTGAGCCGGAGCGGCACTTCGGCGGTCAGGTCGGCAGTTTGGCGGCGAGGACGTCGACCCGTTCGACGGTCGGCGGCCGGACGAAGAGCTCGTCCGCCCTTTCCATCAGGGTCGCCGCCACCTTGCCGCTCAGGTGCGCCTGCCGCCCGGTGTCCTCGGTGAAGGCGTTGAAGATGCCGTACGTCGCGCAGTTGATGCGCAGCGCGAACCACGTCGGCGGGTCGGAGTCGTCCTCGATGCGGCCGAGGCTCTCGCGCAGGAAGCTCTCGATCTCCGCCTCTTTGCCCGGCCGCGCATGGACGCGCACCAGCAGGCCGACGGTCAACATCGGGCATCCCTCCTCCCGCTGGCGCGTGCTCCGTAACGCCTTCTCCGTCCCAAGGTCCTACCCGGCGTAGGAATACGACGAACAACCATAAACCGGAAGTTGCCCGCCCTTGGTGGACTCCGGGACGAGCAGGGGAACCCCCGGCCGGGTCACCCGGACGCGGGGCACCAAGCCGGGCATCAGGCCGGGGGCCAGAGCGAGCGGTGACGGCGCAAGGCCGGGAGCCGGCGCGACGTGCCGGCGTGCCGGGTGTGCGACCAGGTCCGCTAGGCGTGGTCGGTAGGGGGTTTCCAGGGCTGGAGCCAGGGAGTGGCGGGCCAGCCCTCGGCGGCGGCCATGAGCGGGAACGCGGCGGCCCCGTCGATCGACTCGCGCACGATGTCGGCGTGGCCCGCGTGCCGTGCCGTCTCGGTGATCAGGTGGAGCAGGACCCAGCGGACCGACCATGCCTCGACGTCGTCGGGGAACCACGGCACCCCCTTGGGCACCGGGACGGCCTGCCCGAGATCGGGAATGCCGGCGATGGCGGCCTCGGTCTCCTTGGCCACCTGGTCGTACAGGTCGAGGACCTCCGCCAGCGTCTCGCCGGGCGCCAGGCGGAAGTTGGCGTCGTACTCCTCCTCGGAGTCGCCGCCCGGCCGTTGGAGCACCATGGCGACCCAGCCGCGCTCGACGGTGGCGGCGTGCTTGATCAGGCCGCCGACGCTGAGGGAGGAGGCCGACGGGGTGGCCCGCGCCTGCTCCTCGGTGAGGCCGTGGGCGGCGAGGCGCAGCACGTACCTGTGCTGGGCGAGGAAGGCGAGCAGCCCCTCGCGCTCGTCCGCGATGGGAGGAACCTGTCCGGGCATGAGAAGCACACCTCTCGGCAGAGCGGCGGATGGGAACGTCGCGCGCGACACTCGCATCATCGCAGCCAGGTCCGACAGAATCCGCGCACCGGCGGCGGAAACCCAGAGGTGGGACCGGGGCTCAGGCGTGGGACAGGTCGGGGAAGACGTGGCGGAGGGAGTCCATCCCGGGGACGTTGTACATGTGGCGCTCGCGCGGGTAGCCCAGGGAGACCTCCTGGAAGCGCACGCCGTCGTACCAGGTCGTGCGCGGGATGTGCAGGTGCCCGTAGATCACCGTCGCGGCGTTGTAGCGCAGGTGCCAGTCGGCGGTCTCGACCGTGCCGCACCACTGCGCGAACTCGGGGTGCCGCAGGACGTCGGTGGGCTCGCGCACCAGCGGGAAATGGTTGACCAGGACGGTCGGGATCGACGGGTCCCGTGACAGCAGGCGCCGCTCGGTCTCGCGCAGCCGGGCCCGGCACCAGGCGTCGCGGCTCGGATACGGGTCGGGGTGGAGCATGAACTCGTCGGTGCACACCACCCCCGCCTGGTACGCCCCCGCCAGCGCCTCCTCCTTGGTGGTGCCGGGCGCGCGGAAGGTGTAGTCGTACAGCAGGAACAACGGCACGATGGTCACCGGGCCACCGGGGCCCGTCCACACGGCGTACGGGTCCTCCGGGGTGAGCACGCCGAGGCGGCGGCAGATGCCGACCAGGTGGCGGTACCGCGCCTCGCCGCGCAACTGCACGGGGTCGTCCTTCGGCGTCCAGAGCTCGTGGTTGCCCGGCGTCCAGATGACGGTGGCGAAGCGCCGCGCCAGCACGGTGAGCGCCCATTCGATGTCGGCGACGAACTCGCCCACGTCGCCGGCGATGACGAGCCAGTCGTCGTCGGACTGCGGCCGCAGGCGTTCGACGATCTCGCGGTTCTCGGCGTAGGCGACATGCAGGTCGCTTATCGCCATCAGGTTGCCGCCGTCCGCGCCTCCGATCATCACACGGCGATCGTAGCCGGGATCTCCCTGACCGGTCATGCCGCGACGGGCGGCGCACCCGCCTTCCCATGGCGGGTAGGGGTGGGCAAGGGGGAGGGGGCGGCCGGGCCGTCGCCGCGGAACCGCCGTGCGGGGTGGCGGGCGGGTTGTGCGACGGTGTGGTCCGGGCCGGATAGCGTTTGGGCATGAGCGCCACCATCGTCGCCAAGGATCTCGCCGCCGGGCACGGCGAACGGGCCCTGTTCTCCGGGCTGAACCTGGTCGTCGCCCCCGAGGACGTGATCGGCCTGGTCGGGGTGAACGGCGCCGGCAAGTCGACGCTGCTGCGCATCCTCGCCGGCATCACCGCCCCCGAGCAGGGGTCGGTGCAGCTCAGCCCGCCCTCCGCGGTGGTCGGCTACCTGCCGCAGGAGCCCGAGCGCAGGCCGGGGGAGACCGTCGCGGCGTTCCTCGCCCGCCGCACGGGCGTCGACGCCGCGCAGCGCGACCTCGACGCGGCCACCGAGGGCCTGGTGGAGGGCCGTCCCGGCGCGGACGACGCCTACTCGGCCGGCCTGGAACGCTGGCTCGCTCTCGGCGGCGCCGACCTGACCGAGCGCGCGGAGGAGGTCGCCGCCGAGCTCGGCCTGGCCGTGCGGCTCGACCAGCCGATGACCTCGCTGTCCGGCGGCCAGGCCGCCCGCGCGGGCATGGCGTCCCTGCTGCTCAGCCGGTACGACGTCTTCCTGCTCGACGAGCCGACCAACGACCTCGACCTCGACGGCCTCGACCGGCTCGAGCGCTTCGTCAACGGGCTGCGCGCGGGCACCGTGGTGGTCAGCCACGACCGCGAGTTCCTCGCCAGGACGGTGACCAAGGTCGTCGAGCTCGACCTTCCCCAGCAGCAGGTGCACGTCTACGGCGGCGGGTACGAGGCCTACCTCGCCGAGCGGGAGGTCGACCGCCGGCACGCACGCGCCGAGTACGAGGAGTTCGCCGACACGCGGGCGGCGCTGCAGTCCAGGGCGCTGACGCAGCGGGCGTGGATGGAGAAGGGCGTCAAGAACGCCCGCCGCAAGGCGCCCGACAACGACAAGATCGGCCGCAAGTTCCGCAGCGAGGCGACCGAGAAGCAGGCCGCCAAGGCCCGCCAGACCGAGCGCATGATCGAGCGGCTGGAGGTCGTCGAGGAGCCCCGCAAGGAGTGGGAGCTGCGCATGGAGATCGCCGTCGCGCCCCGGGCCGGCGCGGTCGTCGCCACCCTGCGCGGCGCCGTGGTCAGGCGCGGCGCGTTCGCCCTCGGGCCGGTCGACCTGGAGGTCGGCTGGGCCGAGCGCGTGGCGATCACCGGGGCCAACGGCGCGGGCAAGACGACGCTGCTCGCGGCCCTGCTCGGCCGGGTGCCGCTCGACGAGGGGCACACCGCTCTCGGCCCCGGCGTGGTGGTCGGCGAGGTCGACCAGGCGCGCGGCATGTTCTTCGGGGACGAGCCGCTCATGTCGGCCTTCGGCGCCGCCGTGCCGGACATGGCGCCGGCCGACGCGCGGACGCTGCTGGCGAAGTTCGGGCTGAGGGCCGCGCACGTGCTGCGGCCGGCGGCCACCCTGTCGCCCGGCGAGCGCACCCGGGCGGCGCTCGCCCTGCTCCAGGCGCGCGGGGTGAACCTGCTGGTGCTGGACGAGCCGACCAACCACCTCGACCTGCCGGCCATCGAGCAGCTCGAGTCCGCGCTGGACTCCTACCCGGGCACGCTGCTGCTGGTCACCCACGACCGGCGGATGCTGAAGGCCGTGCACACCACGCGCCACCTGCGGGTGGACGGCGGCAAGGTGCGCGAGGCCGCCCAGACCTGACGCCCGCGCTCGCGGATCCCAATTGGTGTGAACCGGTGGGGCGGGTCCCGCGTACCTCCTGGCGCGAATCGCCGTGCCCTGGCTTCCGCGTGCCGTGGCGGCCCCGGGCACGGCGCGGGTCGATCGGGAAGGGGTCTCCGTGCCGGTGCGCAGCATCCGCAAGGGGCTGGTCCCGGCGGCGGCCGCGCTGGCCGCCGCCGTGCTGCTCACGTCTCAGGGAAGCGCCGTCGCCGAGCCGCGCCCCACCATCGCCCAGGCGAAGGCGCGCCTGACGAAGTTGCAGGACCAGGCGGACGCGATGGTCGAGCGCTACAACACCGTCAACGAGCGCTACAAGGCCGCCAGGAAGAAGTACCGGCAGCTCGACGGTGAGCTGGGCCGCGAGCGGGGCAAGGTCGAGGACCTGCGCCGGAGCGTCGTGTCGGCGGCCTCGAACCTGTACCAGTACGGGGAGATGACCAGCGTGTCCGGCATCATCAGCCAGGACGACCCGTCGGGGCTGCTGTCCGCGCTCGCCGTGGCCAACCAGGTGTCGGAGGGGCAGGCGCGCACGCTGCGGGAGTTCGACGTCGCCACGCGCGGGCTGCGGGCCAGGCGCGGCAAGGCCAAGACCGCCTACGACGACATGGCCCGGACCCTCGCCGAGGTGGGCAAGGAGAAGAAGAAGGTCGAGAAGCTCGTCGGCGAGCAGGAGAGGCTGCTGCGGCGGCTCAACCAGTTCAACGCGGGCGACCCCCAAAGCCGGGGCATCCGCTACGACGGCCCGGCGTCGGGCAATGCCAGGGTGGCGCTGCAGTTCGCCTTCGCTCAGGTGGGCAAGCCGTATCGCTGGGGGGCGACGGGGCCGGGCGCGTACGACTGCTCCGGTTTCGCCCAGGCGTCGTGGGCCAAGGCGGGGGTGAGGCTGCCGCGCACCACCTACCAGCAGTGGGCGTGGGGGGCCCGCCGCCGGGTCTCGCTGAACGACCTGCAGGCCGGCGACCTGCTGTTCAGCAACGGCCTGGGACACATGGGCATCTACGCGGGCGACGGCAAGATGGTGCACGCCCCGCACACCGGTGACGTGGTGAAGGTGGTGGCGCTGGACTCCTACTGGCGCGGCCGCCTGATGGGCGCCGTCCGCCCCTGACACCCGCGCGGGCCTTCGTGCGCACCGGCTCCTGGCGGAGTTCTCCGAGCTTGAGGCGGGTTCGACGTTTGAGATTCGTGTGCGGGAAAGAAGGGGGGGCGAGGAGCGAAGGAGGCTTTTCCATGACCATAGCCGGAAGCATCTTCCTGATCATGCTCGGCGCCATTCTCACATGGGCCGTCGAGTTCGACCTCGCGGGCGTCGACATCAACGTCGTCGGTGTGATCCTGATGCTCGGAGGCATCGCCGGACTGCTGTTCGGCATCTGGCGTCTGACGAACGTGCGCCGCACCGCCGTGACCCGGACGACCCCCGTCAGCACGGTGCCGGTCAACCCCGTGACCCCGGTCGACAGCACGCGCACCCAGGTGTACGAGGAGCGGCGCTACGACGACCCCATGATCTGACCTCGGACGTGGCCGCCGGGACGGCGGCGGAGGCCGCGGCAGTGCCGTCCAGTACGGACGTGTCACGAAATGTCATGGCCTGCTCCAGGAGTGTGCCGGGTTGCGCAAAGTTCGCGACCCGGCACGCGCGAGCACCGCGCCGCCGGGAACGTCAACCGTCGTCCCAGCGAGCGGGGCCGTCGAGTCACTCCGTCCAGTCACAGGGAGGCACACGCCATGCCGGGAAAGCAGGAACTTCCGTCCACGATCGAGCGCTCGCCGAAGAAGGCGCAGGAGACCTGGATCAAGGCCCACGACTCGGCCGTCGAGACCTACGGTGAGGGCGAGCGGGCGCACCGCACCGCCTTCTCCGCCCTGAAGCACTCGTTCGAGAAGGTCGGCGACCACTGGGAGCCCAAGAGCAAGAAGGGTCCCTCCGACGCGCAGGCCGCTCGGAGCACCCCCGAGCAGGGCAAGACGGCCGAAGGCGTCGACGCGAACGCCAGCAAGAAGCACCTCGCCGAGGTCGCCGCGCGTCTCGGCATCCCGGGCCGCTCCAAGATGGACAAGGAGCAGCTGGTCGAAGCCATCAAGAAGGCCAACCGCCGGGCCACCGCCAAGGCGCGCTGACCGGTGCGCCAGCGTCCACCTGCCGGTGAAGGGATCCCACGTTAGAGCCCCTTTCCGACGGGTAGCAGGGGGTCCACGGCAAAGGAGGACACGATGGCGGACACCACGGGCCGCGCGCACGACGCGCTGGTCGATGTGAAGAAGAACGCGGGCGACCTCGCGGTCAAGGCCGGCGACAAGGCCGGCGTGCTGGCTTCCAAAGCCGGCGACGTGGCGGGGGACCTGGCGGCCAAGGCGGGGGACAAGGCCGGGGACCTGGCGGCCAAGGCCGGCGACAAGGCCGGCGACCTGGCCGCCCGAGCGGGGGACAAGGCCGGCGAGTTCGCGGTGAAGGCGGGGGACAAGGCCGGCGAACTGGCCGCCAGGGCCAAGAACAGCGACCTGGCCGGCAAGGCCGGGGAACTGGCCGACAGGGCGCGCTCCACCATGCCCGACGAGGTCAAGGACGCCGCCGACAAGGTGGTCACCCAGGCGAAGAACCGGCCGTGGGTGACCGCGGCCGTGGCGGCCGGCGCCCTGCTCCTGTGGAGGATCCTGCGGAGGAAGAAGTAACCGTGAAGAAGCTCGCCTACAGGTCCGTGGGAGCGCTGTCCGGCATGGCCGGCGGCTTCGTGTCCAGCTTGATCTTCAAGCAGGTCTGGAAGCTGGTGGCCGGCAAGGACGACGCTCCCCAGGCGACCTCCAAGCAGTACGGCTGGAGCGAGGTCCTGGTCGCCGCGGCCATCCAGGGAGCGATCTTCGGCCTGGTCAAGGCCGCGATCGACCGCGCCACCGCCGAAGGCGTCCAGAACGCCACCGGCGAATGGCCCGGCGACTGACGCCTCGGCCGCACAGCGGTTCCCTCACTCCGACCGAAAGAAGCGCCGGCGCCCCACAGGGCCCGGCGCTTTTTCGTGGGATCTGCCGGGGAAAGCTTCGTGGGATCCGCAGGGAAAGGGCGCATGAGAAAGGCCGGCCCTGCGGGGCCGGCCTTCGGGGTCGGGTCAGGGCCGGGTCAGCGGCGGGTGGCGAGTCCGGCGGCGGTCGCGGCGGCGGCGGTGGCCAGGGCGGTCAGGACCAGGGCGCGGTGCTGGGAGAGCCACACCTGGACGCTGTGGTCCTTCGAGCGCCCGTCGAAGCTGCCATGGGCGCCGAAGTCGCGGTCGTCGTCGGCGGGTTCCCACAGGTTGGCGACGCCGGTCGGCCGCTTGTCGTCGGTCTGCTGCGACTTGACGCCCGTCCTGCCGAGGTAGCGGTCGATCAGGCCGGGGGCGATCCGCTCGCCGATGATGGTGGCCGCGGTGCTGCCGCCCACCCAGTACTCGCGCCGGGCGGGGTGCTCGGCCGCGAACACGACGGCTTGGGCGGCGACCTCCGGCTGGAAGATCGGCGGGACGGGCTGCGGGTGGCGGCGCAGCCGCGAGAGCACCCAGTCGAACTGCGGCGTGTTGACCGCCGGCAGCTGGACCATGGTGATCTGGACGTCGCTGCCCTCGTTGAACAGCTCGGTGCGGACCGACTCGGTGAACCCCTTGATGGCGTGCTTGGCGCCGCAGTAGGCGGCCTGCAGGGGAATGCCGCGGTAGGCCAGGGCGGAGCCGACCTGGACGATGGTGCCCTGGTTGCGCGGGCGCATCCGGCGCAGCGCGGCGCGGGTGCCCCACACGTACCCGAGGTAGGTCACCGCCGTGGTGCGCTCGTACTCGGCCGGCTCGACCTCGGTGAACGGCGCGAACACCGAGGAGAAGGCCACGTTGATCCACACGTCGATGGGGCCGAGGTCCTTCTCGATCTCGTCGGCGACGGCCTCGACCTGCTCGTGGTCGGCCATGTCGGCCGGGTAGACCTTGGCGGTGCCGCCTTCGGCGCCGGCCTCGACGGCGGCGTTCGCGAGGCCGGTCTCGCCGCGCGCGATGAGGGCGATCTTCGCGCCCTTCTCGCCGAGCATCCGCACCACCGCGCGGCCGACGCCGCCGCTGGCGCCGGTCACCACGACGACCTTGTCCTTCAGCACGTCTGGTCCTCTCATCCGGTGGAGCGCGGTCCGAGGCCGAGGCGGCGCTGGCGCCGTACGGCGAAGATGATGTCCACGACGGCGATCACGGCGATCACGCCGAGGACGACGGCCACGATGGTCGCCTTGGCCACCAGCGCGAGCGCGCCGAGGGCCAGCGCGAGGAAGATCGCGAACGAGGCCAGGCGGATGTGGATGACATCGCGAGGTGTCGCGGTCACCATCGGCTTGCCCGTCTCCGATCGCTGTTCCGGTGTTTCACTCATCGTGGGCACCCCTTTCCGGTGAACATTTCCCATACCCGACAAATCCGACGTCATGTGCGCTCCTGCCAGGTGGCGGCGGAGCCGACCGGCGCATCCGCATCCCCTCCCACCGCCGTCGTGCCGACTCCGTCCAGCTACCGTCGAGCGGTCGCTCCAAACCTCCCGCCCCGGTCAGTGGCACGCGACCGACAGCACTCTGCGGGCGGCCGACAGGACGTCCTCCACGGTCACCGCCCCGGTGTCGCCGCCCCCCGCGAGCGCCCGATGGAACGGACGGTCCGCCGGCGGCCCCCAGCGGGCGGGGGAGTCCGGGCCGAAGACGGTCACCGACGGCACGCCGTACGCGGTCGCGAGGTGCGCCGTCCCGGTGTGCGTGCTCACCACCAGGCGCGCGCCCGCGACCAGCGCGCACTGTTCGCGCAGGGACGTGCGCCCGGCGAGCACGCGGTGCGGGGCCAGCCCCGCCTGCGCCGCCACCAGTAGGGCCAGCGGGCGCTCCCGCCGCGTGCCGGTGACCACGACCCGCATCCCCTCGGCGGTCAGGGCCCTCGCGACCTCCGCGAACCGCTCCGGCGGCCAGCGCCGCGCCACGTCCCGCGCCCCCGGGTGGACCACGACCGAACCCGGCGCCGGATTGGCCACCAGCGGCACGGGGAGCGCCAGGTCACCGGGGTCCACGCGCGAGCCGTACCAGCGCACGAGCCTGCACCACCGCTCGACCTCGTGCTCGCCGTCCTCCCAGCCGGGACCCTTCAGCCGGGGGAAGGCGGGGTCGGCGAACCCCCACAGCCGCCGGGGCCGCAGGTCCATCAGCAGCCGGGTGCTGCGCGGCCCGGGCCCGTGCATGTTGACCGCGACGTCGGGCCGGCGGGCGCTCCACGTCAGCCCCTCCAGCCCGCGCACGGGGACGAACCCCTCGACGGCGCCGGTCAGCACGGCCAGGTCGCGCAGTTCGCCGGGCGCGGCGAGCACCACGTTCAACCCTCCCTGGCGCAGCGCGCGCAGGGCCGGCACGGCGGTCAGCAGCCCGCCGACGCCGAGCGCGCGCAACACCAGGGCGATGCTCATGGTCCCGGCACCCCGGGGATCACCGGCGAAGAGGTCATGACGCCTTCCTCTCGCCGGACGCGCCCACCCCGCCCGCGACGACCTCCTCGTAGACCGAACGCGTCCGCGCGCAGACCCGCTCCCAGCCGTAGAGCGCGCGGGCCCGCTCGGCGCTCGCCCTGCCGTACGCCGCCCGCAACCGCGGGTCGGCCAGCAGGGTGTTGACGGCCACGGCCAGCGTTCGCGGGTCGCGCGGCGGCACCAGCAGGCCGGTCCGGCCGTGGGCCACCGTCTCCCGCTGCCCGCCGACCGCGGAGGCGACCACGGGCACCCCGCACGCCATGGCCTCCAAAGCGACCATGCCGAACGGCTCGTACCACGGCACGCAGACGGCCACGTCGGCCGAGCGCATGAGCGCGGGGACCTCGTCGTGGGAGACGCCGCCCACGAACCGGACCCGCCCGGCCACCCCCGCCTCGGACGCGGCGCGGCGAAGGCGCCGCACCTCGGGGTCGTCGTCCAGCCGGCCCGCGGACGGGCCTCCGGCCACGATCAGCTCCGCGTCCGGGATCATCCGCATCGCCTCGATCAGCGTGCCGACGCCCTTGCGCGGCACGAGCCGTCCGATGGACAGCAACCGGGGCCGGCGGGGGCGTGGCACGACGGGCCCGTCCGGGCGGAAGATCGCGGTGTCGACGCCGCAGGGCACCGTCCGGATCGACGGCGGCGGCGCGTTCATCCGCGTCAGCTCCTGCACTTCGTCGAGGCAGGTGGCGATGATCCGGTCCACCCGGCGGGCGACCAGGCCCTCGGCCTGCGGGCGCTCGCGCGGGCTGGTGTCCTCGGCCCCCTGGTGCCGCTGCTTGACGACACCGAGTGCGTGGAAGGTCTGGACGACGGGGACGCCGAGGCCGCGGGTCGCGGCCAGGGCCGCCAGGCCGCTCATCCAGTAGTGCGCGTGCACCACGTCGGGGGGCTGGAAGGTCCAGCGCTGCCGCAGCCAGTGCCCGAAGTCGGGGATGCAGGGCAGGATGTCGTCCTTGGAGACGCACCGGGGCGGCCCGGCGGGCACGTGGACGACGCTCACCCCCTCGGCCAGCTCGACCTGCTCGGGGATGTGCGCGCTTTCCCTGCGGGTGTACACCGTCACCTCGTGGCCCTGTGCGGCCAGGCCGCGGGCGAGCGCCGCGACGTGGACATTCTGTCCCCCCGAGTCGGCGCCGCCGGCCGAGGCCAGAGGGCTGGCGTGTTCGGACACCATGGCGATCTTCACCGTGTCTCCTCCAAGTCCGGCGGACGCGCCACGGCGAGATCGCCGGGTCGAGAATGCCCGGGCGACCGGGGATGGGCGGATCCGCATCGGTGACCTCGCTCGGCGAGCGCCGTCCGGCAAGGGCGCGAACAGGAACGTCCGCGGCGCCGCCGGAGCGGCGCCCGATCACTGAGGTGCACGGGGGCAGGGTGCACGGTTGTCACGATCGATCGCCGGCCGAGCCTTCGTGCGTTCCGCGTCGGCGATGTTCCGTTGTCCGGAAGGCGGGCTTGGCGTCCGGAGGCTTGAGTTCTCCCGCTCTTGCTGTTAGGGCACCCTTCTATCCTGAAAGCAGAGGACCAAACCTCCCCGGTTTCGCGGCCTGAACGGCGGGCATGCGAATCCTGATTGGCCGATCCAAGGGGGGTAGACGATGTCTTACGAGGCCCCGCATCACGTCGTCCCGCATCACGACGCTCCGCACTACGACGCTCCGCACTACCTGGCCGCCCGTGTGCAACGGGCGCTGGCGGAGGATGAGCGCACCTACGAGCTGGGGATCCGTGTGCTCATCAGAGGCGACCAGCTCTTCCTGCGCGGCCAGGTGGAGTGCGACGAACGGCGCCGGCTCGTGGCCGCGGTGGCAGGAGACACCGCGCCGGGCCTGACGGTCCACAACGAGGTCACGGTGGTCGAGATCAGAGGGCCGGGAGAAGAGGAGACCCTGTGAAGATCAGAGTCGCGGCCGTCGGGGACGTCCACCTCGGCGAGGATCTGCGCGGGCACTACCGAAGAAGGCTCGACGGCATCGAGGAACACGCCGACGTCCTGATGCTCGCGGGTGACCTGACCCGGCACGGCACGCCGGAGGAGGGCAGGGTCGTGGCCGAGGAGTTCCGCGACCTGCCGATTCCGGTCGTCACCGTCCTGGGCAACCACGACTACCAGTCCGACGCCGAGGACGAGATCGTGGCGTTGTTGCGCGACGCCGGCATCCAGGTGCTCCAGGACGAGTCCACGATCATCGAGTGCGGCGACCTGCGGCTCGGGGTGGTGGGCGGCAAGGGCTTCGGCGGAGGGTTCGCCGGCAAGTGCGCGAGCGAGTTCGGCGAGCCGCAGATGAAGGCGTTCGTCCGGCACACCAGAGAGATCTCCGAGCTCTGGCACAAGGCGCTCAAGAGCCTGGACACCGATCACCGGGTCGTGCTCAGCCACTACTCCCCGGTCAAGGACACCCTCGCGGGCGAGCCGCTGGAGATCTATCCCTTCCTCGGCAGCTACCTGCTCGCCGAGGCGGTCGACGCCGAAGGGGCCGACCTGTTCATCCACGGGCACGCCCACTCCGGCGTGGAGAAGGGCCTCACCCCGGGCGGCGTCCGCGTCCGCAACGTGGCGCTCCCGGTGCTGCGCCGGGCGTACGCGGTGTACGGCCTGGGCGGCGAGGACCCCGAGCGCTGACCGCCGCGCCCCGGGGGCGGCGCGACCCACCGCCCCCGGCGGGCCCGGACGGGGAGATCCCGAGACGGCGGGCACGACGTGGAACGGCGAGGATCGACGTGAACGGGGAACGAGGAACGAGGACGGGCAATGGGCAACGGGGAACGGCGGACCGGATGACCGGTCCGCCGTTTCCGCGTCTCACACGCCCCGCGATGTGCGGGGCGTGCCTAAGGATGAAAGATGCTTACGCCACCCGGGCCGACGAGCAACCCGACGACGATGAGGACGATCCCCCAGAGGAGATCGCGACGGGCCAGGATGACGTAGATCCCGGCGATGACCAGAACGACGGCGATGAGCCAGAGAAGTGTACCCATGGGCATCCCACTGCCCTGACAAATGCCCTATTAACGTGTTAGCGGATCAACTTCTCTCAAGGCTTGGTCAAGACGCCGCCCCAGGTGCCGAGCCGATTCCGCCGGCACCGTCTCTCCGCCGGTCGCACGCGGTGCACCGACCGGGCCCGGCGCGCCGGCCACCTCCGAGCCGCCGATCATGAGGTCCCCGGCCGGACGGCGGACGCGCGGCTCTCACGCCTTCTGGCGAGGGACACCAGCGGCTGCACGAACCACAGCCAGGCGCTCAGCCCCGCCACCCCGCCCGCCAGCAGCGCCGCGGGCAGCACGCCGAGGAACGCCTCCACGACCAGCCCGGTCGAGCAGGTCATGGACAGGGCCAGCGCGATGCCGCCCACCACGCCGAGCCGGTTGGCCCGGTGCAGCATCATCTCCTTCAGCGTGCTGCGGAACAGGATGCGGTGCTGCGTCGCCGGGGCGATGAAGCAGACCGACGCCATCGCGGCACTGAGCATCGCCACGTAGAACAGCCAGCGGCCCGCCTCGTCCACCTTGCCGAAGCCCGCGGAGAAGGGAAGGGTCAGCAGGAAGGCGAACAGCACCTGCACGCCCGTGGCCGCCACCCGCAGCCCCTGCAGCAGCTCGCCGAGCTCGCGGTCCACCCGTTCCTTGTGGGTCTCGTCCGACTCCTGCCCGGTGGGGTCGTGCCCGGTCACCTCACCCAAGGTCATCGGCGTGCCCTGTACCCTTCGCGGCGGTGCGCCCGCGCAGCCCGCCGCCCATAGAGCAGGGCGGCCCCGAGCGAGGCGTAGGCCAGCAGCCCCATCATGATCGTCAGCCACATGACGCCGGCCGCGCTCGCCACCACTGTGAGAAGGGTGGAGGCCGCCAAGGCGATCAGCGCGTAGCCGAACCATCTGCCGTACGGGTTGTCCTGGAACACCTTCAGCGACGTGCCGAAGGGGATCTCCGTCATCACTCCTCCTCTTCTTCTAATTTCTGTCCTTCTTATTTCTGCTCGCCGTCCCCGTCGTTCCCGCCCCGCCCGCCGGGGTTCTCCGCCGCCTGCATCAGCCGCGAGTACGCGAGCTGGAGCCAGTCGGAGATCGCGACGGCGGTCATGGTCGCCCCGGCCAGGCGGGTGAAGCGCGGCGCCCAGACCATGCCCGCGGCGTAGCCGGTCGCGATCCACTGCGCGATGCAGAAGGGGCAGGTCACCAGCTCGCCGACGGCGTGCCTGACGCCGTGGCCGCGGACCTCCTCCCTCAGTTCGGCGGGTCCACTGAGTCCGGCGTACCGTGTGAAAGGTGCCCGGAGCGGGCTCGTGACCGGGTCCTTGGTGATCGTTCGGGAGAGCCGATGCGTGCTCACACCCATCAGCAGCAGGTCGAGAACGGCGATCCGCTCAGGCGGCCGTACGCCCGTCGCCCTTCCCAAGGCCACCAGGCCCGCCACCGCGCCGCCGTATACGCCAAGGACGCGCAGGTAGGAGCCGAGCGGCCGGTCTGCGCCGTTCCCGTAGGCCCGTTCCTCCTTACGCAGCGTCTTGGTCAGATTGTTCGCCATAGGTCGCCGCCTACCCCCGGCCGCGGTGACCATGCCCAGCGTTTGGCGAGGGGCGAGACGGGTACGGAAGATCTCCAGCCATCGCTCGTATGGGGGTGAGCCTTGGGAAGTCACACGCATGAGGTCACCGACGCGATCATCGACACGTTGAAGCGCGCCGGGTCGGTTCTCAAAGCCGACGGGGTGCGGTTCGCCCTCGCCGGAGGCTGCGCGGCGTACGCGCGCGGAGCGGCGCCGTCGTTGCACGACGTCGACTTCGTCCTGGTCGAGGAGGACGTGCCGCGCGCGCTGGAGATGCTCAAAGGGGTCGGCTTCCGCACCGCGAAGCCCCCGGAGGACTGGCTGGTCAAGGCGTTCGACGAGGGCGACCGGCTCGTCGACCTCATCTTCCGCATCGAAGAGCGCCCGATCACCGCCGAGATGATCGCCCGGTCGACCATGATCAACGTCGCGGCGCTGAACCTGCCGGTGCTGGACGCCACCGACCTGGTGATCTCATGGATCCTGCCCATGTCGGAGCACAGCTGCGACTACGGCTCGATCCTGCCGCAGGTGCGCGCGCTCAGGGAGCAGGTCGACTGGGACCGGGTCGCCGTCGCCGCCTCCACCTCGCCGTACGCCTCGACGTTCCTCACCCTCCTGGACCGCCTGGGCGTCGCCTGCCCCAAACCACCCCCCGAACACGCCGACACCACCTGGCCCTGACCCCCGGTGGCTCGACCCCATACGGGCCGCCGGGTCCCTTGTTCGTGATCGAGGGCATCGGTCTAGGTCAGCGAGGCGATGATCGCATGTCGGTACCGCTGTCCTCAGCCATCTGACGGTCCGGGGTCAGGGAGCGGATGCGGGGGATCGGCGAGGGGAGTAGCCAGAGCAGCGACAGTGCCCCGCCGACGGCGGCGATGAAGAGGGTTCCCCGCAGGCCGATGAGGGTGGCGAGGAGGCCGCCCAGGACGGCGCCCACCGGACGTGAGCCGTAATTGATCGTGCTGAACGCGCCGGCTACCCGGCTGCGCATGCCGTCGGGGATCACGTTCGCCTGCAGGGAGTTGAGGTTGACGTCGAAGAGCATGACGCCGACGCCGGAGAGGAATTCGGCCAGGGCCAGGGCTCCGGCGCGAGCCCAGAGGGGGCCGTCCGCAGCGGCGGCGATGGCGATCGGCGCCGGGAACAACACGGCGCCGACGACGATGCTGCGGCCCACGCCGATTCGTCGCGAGATCCTGGGGGCGATCATCGCGCCGAGGAGCGAGCCGGTGGCGCCGATCCCGAACGCCATGCCGATGACTCCGGCGGTCAGTCCGAGGTTCCGGCTGGCGTACAGCACGAGCAGCCCGCTGCCCGCGACGAAGGTGAAGAAGTTGACGGTCGCGGCGCACCCGAGGCCCGCCCGCAGCACGGGGTGGCGGACGACGAACACCAGTCCCTCCCTGGCACGCCGCAGAAGCGAGGGCGCCGCGTGGTCATGAGCGGCCGGCGGTTCGCCGATCGAGACCCGGCCGATCAGGACCGCTGACGCCAGGAATGTCAGCGCGTCGACGACGACGGCGAGGGGAGCGGTCAACGCCTGGACCAGAGCGCCGCCGATCGCCGGTCCGGCGACGTACGACGCGGACCGGCCGGCACTGAGCTTGCTGTTCGCGTCGACGTAGGACGACCTGGCCACCAGGTGGGCGAAGAAGGGCGGATAGGCGGTGTTGAACAGCACTCCGGCCGCGCCCGTCAGCAGGGCCACGGCGTACAACTGGACCAGCGTCACCGCTCCCAGGAGGTAGGCGGCCGGGAGGGAGAGCAGCACGGCCGCGCGCACCAGGTCGGCGAGAACCATCAGGCGCCGCTTGTCGGCGCGGTGGTCGACCCAGGCGCCGAGGACGATCGCGAGCAGGTTGGGGGTCCAGATGAGCGCGGTCAGCCACGCCACCTGATCGGCCGAGGCCTGCAGCGCCCCCACGGCGATCAGCGGCAGGGCCAACTCGGTGATCCGGTCGCCGAACTGCGAGACCGACTGGCCGGCCCAGAAACGGCGGAACCGCCGATCACGCCACAGCGATACGGCTACGGCCTGGTCAACGGCGCTCATGACGGCCCGCTGGTCTGCTCCTCGCCACCTCCGGCAGGACGTAGCGCAGCAGCCGGACGCCACGGCCGTCGGCCGGACGCGCGGCCTGCTCACGCGTCACGTAGGGCGCGAGAACCCGCTCGATCGCGTCCTCGATGGCGGCGAGTTCGTCAGGGGAGACGACGACGCGGGTGTTGGCCAGACCCGCGAGCCTCAGCCACTCCGGTTCGAGTTCGGGCTCGACCTCGGCGGCCCACCGGCTCGCCAGGTCCGCCGAGCGCAGGAACATCTCCCGGGACAGAACCCGCGCGGCCGCCCTGCCCTCCGCATCGTCGGGATCCTCCGGCATCTCGAACCGGAAGCCGCGCGCCACCGCCTCCCATCGCCGCTGGCGGCGATCAGGGCCGGGCTCGGCATCGCGGACCAGCCCGAAGCCGGCCAGGTGCCGCAGATGCCAGCTCGTCACCGACGGCGTCGCTCCCACGTACGGCGACAGCTCCGTCGCCGTCGCCGCCCCGTACCGCTGCAGCCGCTCAAGGATCGCCAGCCGCACCGGATGCGCCAACGCCCGCATCGCCTGCGGATCAGTGATCTCGATATCACCCAGACGATTCCCAGTCTCCATACGTGAGAGTGTCCTCTCACATATCCTGAGAGTCAACTCTCACATCTCCAGCGCCGGGCCACCAAGGATCTGACAGCCGAATGAACGATCCGGCAGGTATTGTTCTCGACCGCGCCGGGCTCGAATGCCCTGGAACAGCGGGAAGGACGTGTCCGTGGCTGTGTTGATGTCGTCGGCGACCGACTTGTTCAAGCCTCTGTACGGCCACTTCATTCTGGCCGACCAGGATGGCCTCACCGATGACAGCGAACAGCCGTGGGAGCTCGGCGGCGACTGGTTCGAGACCACACCCAATGTCATGGTCATCAGAACCGCCGCGAGTGAGGACCCGCTCGGACTGCACACTGCCGGCTTCGCATTCGAGACGTGGAACGGCAGTCCACCATCGTCGTCGGCAGAAGCGTGGGACACGTACGTGAGCGACCAGGTTCTGTTGACCTCGGGCCGGATCAACCTGACCGACATCGAAGGCGGGACATCGCCCGTAACGATCGACCTGGGCGCAAGCGGTCAAGTCTGGTACGTCAGAGCCCATGTCCGTGTGCGGCGCCTGACCGATGACGAGATCGCGGAATACGAACTGGACGCCGAGGACTACGAGGCGGAGTCCTTCCTCCTGCAATTCTGGCCTGCCACCGGTCAGTGACGCCCAGGAGCACGCTCGGGCGTGCCTTCCGCCGCGATCTCCCCGGCACCCGTCCAGGATGGGGTGCCGGGGCCGTGGCGCCGGGCTCGTGGGGCTCGCCGGACTCGGCCGTGGCGCGGGTCAGGGGTGGGAGCGGGTGCGGCGGAGGTAGAGGACGGCGGCGGTGGCGGCGGCGAGGGTGAGGGCGCCGATGAGGAGCAGGGTGCCGAGGGGGCTGTCGTCGCCGGACTCCGAGTTGGCCGCCGCGGCGTTGTCCAGGGCGGGGGCCTTCGGCGCCGCGTTGTTCAGCGGTGCGGGGGAGGCGGCCGCCTGCTCGGCGGGGGCGGTGGGGTCCTGGGCGGTCACCTTGACCGTCTTGTGTGCCTTGCCGGGGTCGGTGGCGGTCACCGTGACCTTCCACTCGCCGCTCGGCAGCGGCTCGGCGGCGTGGTAGAGGTTCTGGCCCTCGGATGAGGATCTGAGGGGGATCGGGCCGAAGGAGCGGCCGTCGGTGGAGGTGGCGAGCAGTGTCGCGGTGACGGTCTCCGTGACGGGGTGGTTGTCCTCTTTGTAGGTCACCAGGACGTTGATGTTGTGGGCGCCGTCACCGACCACCTCCAGCTTGATCGGCCCGCCGTGGGCGGAGGCCGCCGATGCGCCGAGCAGCAGCGCGAGTCCGGACAGCAGGACGGTCATGGCGTATCTGAGTGTCATGTTCACGGGTGGTGCCCCTCGGGTTCGGTGTCGGGGGTGAGCGCCCCGTCGCCGGGTGGTGCCTGCAGGAAGACGTGCTGGTGTCCGTAGCCGGCCTCGACGTTCACGGCGTCCAGTGCGGTGGCTCCGACCGACCAGGTGAACAGCGCGTCGGAGCGTTGCCGCGCGGCCCGTTCCAGCGCGCTCGCGGCGGACGGTCCGCGCAGGTCGCGCGCCGCGGCGTAGGCGTCGACGGTGGTGGCGAGCTGCCGGACGGCGGAGGCGAGACTCGACCTGGCCACGTTGGTCGCGGTCTCGCCCGAGGGCGGGTCGGCGAAGCTCGCGACGGCCGCGGTGGCCGCCTCGCGCCACTTGTCGACGTCCGCGGAGGTCACCGCGGCGGGGCCGGCGGCGGCGTCGCCGTCGGGCATGGCCAGGGCCAGTCCCTCCAGCACGGGCGCGAGCCGGTCGCGGGTGGTGCGCGCCAGCGCGGTGAGGTCCTTGATCTGCGTCTTGTCGCGGAGGGCGGCCTGGGTCCGCAGCTGGTCGGCCATCCGCTCGGTGGAGTCCGGCCCGGTCACCGCGAAGACCAGGCCGCCGGACAGAAGCGCCCCGAGCACGAACGCGGCCACGAGCGTCCAGACCCGGGACGCGTTCCAGGTCCTGGGTGCGTTCCAGGCCTGAGGTGCGCTTCCGGGCCGGGGCGCGTTCCAAGTCCGGGACGCGCTTCCGGCTCGGGGCGCGTTGCCGGCGCGGGGTGTGCTTGCGGTCCGGGGCGTGCTCCCGGTCCGGGACGCGTGCTCGGTTCGAGACGCGTTCTCGGTGCGAGGTGCGTTCTTGGTCCGGGACGGAGTGCGGACGGGTGAACCGCCGGCCGGGGGGTTCTGGGACGCTGACGAGTTCCGGACCGGCGTCGCTTTCCTGTTCTGGCCGATGACCGCCACCTCCTCAGGGCGCTTTCGGGGGATAGTGGGGCGGGTGCCCCGTGACGCGTGTCACGGGGCACCCTGGGTTCAGCGGGGCACCGGGTCTCCTTCCGGTGGCCCGGCGCCCCTGGGGGCCGGGGCCCCGCTGGTGATCAGTTCTTCGGCGTGCCGCCGTACCGGACGATCAGCGTGTCCGCGTCACGCACGAGCGTGGTGCGGACCTGCGCGTCCTTGACGACCTTCTTGTCGTTGACGACCTTCTTGAAGTCCTCCAGAGCCTTGACGATCTTCTTGTCGTTGTTCTGGTCCTTGCCCTTGCCCTTGTCGCCGTGGCCGTGGCCGTGGCCGTTGTCGTCCTCGGCCTTGCGGACCTCGGCGATCGCCTTCTGCAGCTTCTCGGCGGCCTTGCGGTCGAGCTTCTTCTCCTTCTCGAAGCGGTCGATCAACCGGCCGATCTCGGCGGTAGAGGTGGCGATGGTGAACTTCACCGTCTGTGCCGTGGTGTTGCCGGCCTTGTTGACGGCGGTGACGGTGAGCGTGTGCTCGGCCAGCGACAGCGGGTACAGCGCGACGACGGTCCCGGAGGTGATCGTCTGGCCGTCCAGCGTGCCGGTGACCGACTTCAGGCCGGACCCGTTGTCGATGGCCTGCCAGGCGACCTTCAGGTCCTGGCTGTCGCCGTACTGGGCGCCGTTGGCGACCCCGGTGACCATGACGGTCGGGGCCTTGGTGTCGATCTTGACCGTCACGGCCTTGACGTCCTCGACGTTGCCGGCCTTGTCGGTCGATCGGTACTGCAGCTCGTGCTGTCCCTCACCGGAGATGTCGACGACCGTGGTGTACGGCGTCCAGGCGCCCTTGTCCAGCGAGTACTCGGTGGAGGCCACGCCGGACGCCTGGTCCGCCGCGGTCAGGGTCACCGGCACGGCGCCGTTGTGCCAGCCGTCGTCGTTCGCCGGAGCGGACGCCGCGGTGGTCGTCGGAGCCGTGGTGTCCACCTTGACCTCGAGGGTCTTGGCGTCCTCGACGTTGCCCGCCTTGTCGGCGGAACGGTAGGCGAGGGTGTGCGCGCCGTCACCGGAGACGACGATCGCCTCGGTGTAGGCGGTCCAGGCGCCGCCGTCCAGCTGGTACTCGGTACGGTCGACCCCGCTGCCGTTCTCCTCGTCGGCGGCGGTCAGCGTGACCTGCGCCGACGCGGTGAACCAGCCGCTGTCCGGCTGCGCCGGGTCGGTCGTGGCGCTCGTCACCGGGGCCGTCTTGTCGGACTGCTCGACCACCTTGGAGAGGTGGAAGTAGTCGAACTTGACGGTCGCGGACTTGGTCTGGCTCGCGCCGAAGGCGAACAGGCCGATCTTGCCGCCGTTGGCCACCACGCTGTTGCGCACCGGGGTGTTCGCGGCGATCTCGGTCCAGGTGGTGCCGTCGGCGGAGTAGAACCCGCTGAAGGCGTCACCCTTCTTCACCAGGCGCAGCCACCACACGCCGCTGGTGACATTGCCCAGCTGCGGCTGCGGGTCCTGCACGGCGCCGCCGACCTCGCTGCGCAACTCCAGACGGCGGGCGACCGCCGAGCCGGGGGTGCTGTCGGCGACCAGGTCGAACTTCACGTAGTCGTCGTCACCGGTGTAGACGATCAGACCACCCTGGTGGTACTGCTCGCTGATAGCCGATCCGTCGAGCTTGGTCTCCAGCGTCCAGTCGCCCTCCGGCGCCGGCTGCAGGATGAAGTTCTTCGGCGAGCTGTTGCCGGTCCCGTAGATGTCACCCGCCTGGGTGTCGATCTCCAGGTTGCCGCCGGTCACCCGCGCCGCGGTGGGGTCGGGGCGCACCGAGGCGTCCCAGCGGCAGCCGTCGAGGGAGGTCCCGTCGAACTCGTCGTCCGTGCCCGGCCTGGTGGCCTTGTCGTCCGGCGTGATCTGGAACCAGTCGAACGCCGCGTCCACCACCGGGTGGTTGGCGCCGGCCAGCGAGAGGAAACCGATCTTCGGGTTGGTCATCCCGGCGAGCGGCTTGGTCTGCGACATGGCCGTGAAGGTGACGCCGTCGGAGGAGTAGTGGGCGGTGATGTTGGTGCCGTCGCTGACGAACCGCACGTACACCGTGTCGGGATAGGTGTCCCCGAGCTGGGCGGAGTTGCTCGCCGTGACCTCGTTGGGGGCGCCCTTGTCCTCCCGGATGAACTGGAAGACGCGGTTGGCGTGGGAGTTGTTGCCCCGCGCCTGCAGCACCATCTTGGCGTAGTTGTCGTCGTCGCCGTAGATGATCAGGCCCGCCTGCTGGTACTGGTCGCGGGCGTTCATCGTCAGCTTGGTGGTGGCCGTCCAGGCCCCCGACGGCGCCGGCTGCACGACGATGTTGGTCGTGTTGCCGCCCGCGCTGTAGATGTCGGTGGTGGACGTCGGGATGATGAGCTTGCCGTCCACGACCTTGAGGTCCTGGTTCTCCCGGATGACCGACCAGCGGTCACGGTCGAGCGTGGTCCCCAGGAAGTCGTCGGAGCGGCCGGTGAAGCACTGCGTGGCCGGCGCGTCCACCTTGACCGTGACCTTGGCGGTGGCCACCGCACCCTTGGTGTCGGTCACCGACACCGTCGCGGTGTAGGTGCCCGGCGCGTTGTAGGTGTAGCTCGCCGCGGCGGTCGTCGGCTCCGGAGCCCCGGCCACGCCGAAGTTCCACTTGTAGGTGAGCGGCTCGTCGCCGTCGGGGTCGGTCGCCGTCGCGGTGAAGTCGACCTTCAGCGGAGAGGTTCCCGTCGTGGGCTTCGCCGACGCGGTGACCAGCGGGCGCTGGTTCTCGGTGACGCCCTTGCCGATGAAGTCGACCCAGTTGGCGTTGATCAGGAAGGCGTCGTTGGCCGCGCTCGCCGGCTTGCGCACGACGAAGTACAGCGTCCCGGTCTGCGCCGGGGCGTCGGTCAGGTTGATCGTGACGTCGGTGAACGTCTGCCAGCCTCCGGTGCCCTGCACGTCGGCCGATCCGATCAGCTGTCCGTTCACCGGGTCGCCCAGCCGCACCTGGACGGTGCCGCCGGAGGTGGCCGACGAGACGCGCAGCCGGACCGCGCTGATGTTCCCCAGGTACACCGGGGAGTAGGACCACCAGTCGCCGTCCTGGATGTTGCCGATGTTCTTGGTGCCGCCCTGCGGGTCGGTGGTGTCCTCCACCTGGACGCCCGGGGCGTCGGTGCCCGTGCCGCCCGCGGCGCGGCCGGTCTGGGTGAAGTGCTCGGCCTGCTTGCGCTTGGGCTGCAGGATGACCTGGCCGCGTCCGGTGAGGGACTTGGCCGCGCCGCCGGCGCCGCCCTTGTCGGCGTAGGTGGCCTCGATCACGTAGAAGAGGTTGTCGTCGATTCCGTGACCGTTGTCGGTGAGCGTCTGCAGCACACCCTCGCAACCGGTGTGCTGGTCGAGGGGGTGGGAGTGGCTGTCGTGACCGAGGAACGCCTGGACCTGGACCTTGTCACAGTCGATGTCCCCGTCCTCGGGGTCGGTGACGGCGACCTTGTACTTCACCTGGTCACCGAACTCGAAGAAGCCTCCGTCCGGCGGCGGGAGCAGGGTGACGGTCGGGCGGGTGTTGCCCGCGACGATCGGCACGCTGGCATTGGCGGTGACGCCCTCGGGGTTGGTGATCGTCAGGACCGCGCTGTAATTGCCCGCCTTGGTGTAGGTGTACGACGGGTTGGGGTCGGTCGAGTCGGTCGTGCCGTCGGCGTCGAAGTCCCACGCGTAGGTGATGGTCTTGCCGTCCGGGTCCCGTGAGCCCTCGCTGGAGAACTGCACGGTCAGCGGCGCCGGGCCGTCGGTCTTGTCGGCCGAGACGCGGGCGACCGGCGGGCGCACGCCCTTGGTGTAGTCGACGCGGTAGACCCCCGAGTCGGCGTTGTCGCCGCCGAAGCCCGATCCCCACTCGATGAGGTACAGCGCACCGTCGGGGCCGAACTTCATGTCCATGGGCTTCTTGAAGCTCAGGGTCTTGAGGATCTGGTTGATCTTGACCAGCTTGGCGCCGTTCTCGTCGAGCTGGAACGAGAACATCTGGTTGTTGTTCCACTCACCGAAGATCGCCTTGCCGTCCCAGTACGCCGGCCACTTGGTGGCCGACTGCAGGTCGGGGTTGTACCGGTAGACCGGTCCGCCCATCGGCGCCCCGCCGTGCAGCTCGGGGAAGTTCTGCGCGTCGGTGTTGTAGTGGTACCAGACCGTCGCCGGGATCACCGGCGGCAGGTTGGTCAGGCCGTCGTTGTTGGGCGAGTCGTTGACCGGCGCGTCGCAGTTGAACGGCGCTCCGGAGGTCTTGGTCGCGAAGTTGTAGTCGACGAACGGCTTGTTGTTGCCGTTGCAGTACGGCCAGCCGTAGTTGCCCGGCTTGGTGACCAGGTTCCACTCGACGGTGTTCTCCGGACCGCGGTTGGCGTTCGCGGAGTTGGCGTCCGGGCCGTACTCGGCGACCATGGGACGGCCCGTCTTCGGGTCGAGGCCCATGCGGAACGGATTGCGGAAGCCCATGCCGTAGATCTCGGGCTTGGTCTTCGCCGTTCCCGCGGGGAACAGGTTGCCGGAGGGGACGGTGTAGGTGCCGTTGGTCTCGGGGTGGATGCGCAGCAGCTTGCCGCTCAGGCTGTTGGTGTTGCCGGCGCTGCGCTGGGAGTCCCAGGAGGACCGGCCCGCCTGCTCGTCGAGCGGCGCGTAGCCGTCCGAGGCGAACGGGTTGGTGTTGTCACCGGTGGCGAGCCACAGGTCGCCGGTCTTGGCGTCGATCACCATGCCGCCGCCGTGGTGGCAGCACTCGGCCCGCTGCACCGGCACGTCCATGATCTTCTTCTCGCTGGACATGTCGAGGGTGTCCCCGGTGACCGTGAACCGGCTGAGCCGGTCGACGTTCTCACCCGCCGGCGAGTGGTACAGGTACAGCCAGTGGTTGGTGTCGAACGCCGGGTCCAGCGCCAGTCCGAGCAGGCCGCTCTCGTTGGCGGTGAAGACGTTCAGGTGACCGGCCGTGACGGAGCCGCCGCTGGTCTTGATGATCTTGACGTCGCCCAGCCGGTCGATGTAGAAGACCCGGCCGTCCTTGGCCACGTCCAGCATCATCGGGTTGGAGGTGTTCTCGTCGAGGCTGACCTTGTCGAAGCTGTCGCTCTGCGAGGCCGAGCAGTCGGCCTTCACGGCGCCCGCGGCGGTCTCGATGCCGCCGAGCAGCATCTTCAGGAAGTTCGGCTCGGCGTAGCTCTCCTTGGTGTGGCCGAGGCCGGTGTACCAGGAGCGGCCGCCGTCGTAGTCCTGGCACCACACCGTCGGGTGGTCGATGCCCATGGTGGCGCCGGTGTAGGACTTCTCGTCCATCGACGCCAGCACGTGCACGGTGCCGCGGGGGTTGGACTGGTAGTCGTACCACTCGTCGGTGCGGGTCCACGACGTCGGCAGCCCCTGGGTGGAGGGGTGCGCCGGGTCCTCGACCTTGACGGTTGCCTGCTGGATGGCCGGGTGCTGCTTGAAGTACGCGCCGACCAGCTTGCCGTACCACGCCCAGTTGTAGCCGCTGTCGGAGGCGGCGTGGACACCGGCGTAACCGCCGCCGGCCTGGATGTAGCGCTGGAAGGCGTCCTTCTGGTCCTGCGTGCCCAGCGGGTCGCCGGTCGTGGACATGAAGATGACGGCCTGGTACTGCGCCAGGTTCTCGTCGGTGAACTTGGTGCTGTCCTCGGTCGTGTCGACCGCGAAGTTGTTCTCCTGGCCGAGCTTCTGGACGGCCGCGATGCCCTCGGGGATCGCGTCGTGCCGGAAGCCGGTGGTCTTGGAGAAGACCAGGACCTTGAAGTCGGGGGCCGCGGCGCTCGCCGTGCTCTCGGCGTTCGCGGCGCTCGGCGAGGACACCAGGAAGGTGAGGATGGGGAGGACGAGGGCGAGGGCCATCGTCGCCGCCGTCGTCCGAATGAGACGACGGTGATCTGCTGGCAGGACCGCGGTGAACGGCCTGGCCCACGTTCGAGAACGTGGTGACATGGGAAACCCTTTCCTGACCGGGGGGACGTCAGGCAAGGCGCGCGCCGCCGCGCTTGTTGCCGCTTGCTGAGATGGACACTGCGGTGACTGGAGATGTGCCGTCTCCAGGTACTGGGAGGCCGTCAGGGAACCGCCGGCCTGGGTAAGGAACTCATGATCGTCGTTGGGTCGTCGATGAGGTGGTTGACCACCATGCTCGCGGCGCCGCGGGACGCGGCGCCGAAACCTAGATCAGAGGCGATGAATCTGCACTGGGGGGCGGGGCCGGCCACGACGAGCCGCTCCAGCTCCGCCTGGGCGTGCGGCAGCAGCCACTCGGCCAGCGTGGCGAAGTAGCCGCCGACGACGATCACGCGCGGGTTGAACAGGTTGGCCACGATCGAGCCGCCGAGCCCGAGCCACCGTCCGACCTGCGTGACCGCCTCCAGCATGTCGCGGTCGCCCGCGGCCAGCCTCCGGGCGATCTCCGTCGCCCGTTCCTCCGGGTCGGACACCGGGAGGCCGGGCAGCGTGTACGCCTGCTCGGGCATCGCCGCACGCGCCAGCGCCGCGAGGCCCACCTTGGTCTCCCAGCAGCCGTGCCGCCCGCATCCGCAGCGGGCGCCGGCCGGGTCGACGGGCAGGTGCCCCACCTCCCCGGAGAAGCCGTCCGCGCCGCGCAGCAGCCTGCCGTCGACGATGATCCCGCCGCCCACGCCGACCTCGCCGGTGAGGTAGACCATGTGCGGCGTGCCGGCGGCGACGCCCGAGGTGTACTCGGCCAGAGCCGCCAGGTTGGCGTCGTTGTCCACCATCACCGGCACGCTGAGCGGGCCGAGCGCGGAGGACAGCCGATCGGCCAGCGGCAGGTCGTGCCAGTCGAGGTTGGGCGCGAACCTCACGACGCCGCACGCGACGTCGACCAGGGCCGGGATCGCCACCGCGACGCCGGCCGGGACGGCCCCGGCCCGCTTCATCGCCTCGATGGCCTCCCGGGCGACCAGGCCGAGCCGGCGCAGTGACCTGTCGGCGCCGCTGCCCACCGCGTCGAAGCTGACCCGGCGCTCCACCAGGACGTGACCGCTGAGGTCGCGGCCGTGGACCGAGATGTAGTCGACGTTGATCTCCAGTCCCAGCGCGCCGACGTGGGCGCCGTGCAGCGCCACGGCCCGCCGGGGACGGCCGACCGCGCCGACGTGCTCGATGCCCACTTCCCGCACCAGGTCCCATTCGAGGAGCTCGGCCACGAGGTTGGAGACCGTGGCCCGGTGCAGGCCGGTCGCCTCGGCGATGTCGGCTCTGGAACGTGACACATGGTCGCGAAGCTGCCGCAGCACCGATGACAGGTTGGCCCTGCGCAGTGCGGTGGCGCTCGTGGGCGGGGCGGTGCCGCTCGCCGCGCGGATAAGGCGGGGGTCCTGGGTCACGCGGTCACCGCCCTTCGTTTATCTCTGTGATCAATTAATGAGGTTTGTAACACGGAGATGTCCGGTATGCACTCCATTGCGAGGTAACGAGTTGGCATCGCGCCGGAGAACGGCAGGTCAGCAGCAAAAAACCTCGCGTTACGGGAACGTTACACAGCTCGTCGCCCCTCGCCGCTTGTCTCATCCGGGTGTGTATGTCTTTAATTCGGCGAGCCATGCGAATCAATTAAGGGAGGGCCGTGGAGCACAACCAGCCCGACGGCCGCCTCGTCGAACCGAGGGGTCTCGGCCGACCGGCGGGGCTTCCCGCCGACCAGACCACGGTTCGCCGTTCCAACCTCTCCCTGGTGCTTCGCCATGTCAGCGAACGCGGGCAATGCTCCCGGTCGGCGGTCGCCGTCGAGACCGGCCTGAACAAGACCACCATCACCAGCCTGGTGGGGGAGTTGCAGGCGCGGGGACTGATCAAGGAGATCGGGCCGCAGCACGCGGGCTCCGTCGGGCGGCCGAGCCTCGCGCTCACCCTCGACGGCGCGAGGGTCGGCGCCCTCGGAGTGGAGGTGAACGTCGACTACGTCGCCGCGTTCGCCACCGACCTGGCGGGACGGGTGCTCATCGACCGCAGGATCGGCTTCGACGCGATGGGGGCCGGCCCCGGCCGCTCCCTCGGCAAGCTCTCCCAGGTGATCGACAAGGCCGTCACGGACCTCGACCGGCTCGGAGTCGCGCTGGCGGGGATCACCGTGGCCATCCCCGGACTGGTGAACGCCGCCACGGGCACCGTCGTCGTCGCCCCCAACCTCGGCTGGCACCAGGTGCCGGTGGTCGACCGGCTGAAGTCCGCCGGCATCTCCGCGCGGGTGCCCGTCACCATCGACAACGACGCCAACCTCGCCGCGCTGGCCGAGTACACCTCAGGGGTCGCCATGGGCACGCCCGACCTGGTCTACCTCACCGGGGAGGTCGGTGTGGGCTGCGGCATCATCTCCGGCGGCCGTCCTCTGAGCGGAGCGGACGGGTTCGCGGGCGAGGTCGGCCACGTCGTGGTCGACCCGTCGGGCGAGCCGTGCGGCTGCGGCAGGACCGGCTGCTGGGAGACCAAGGTGGGGTTGGCGGCGCTGGTGCGGATGGCGGTCCCCGACCACGCCTACGGCACCGACCGGCACCTCCTGCGCGATCCCGAGGAGCGACTGGCGGAGATCGACCAACGGCGGGCCGAAGGAGATCCCCGGGTCGACGCCGCCATCACCGAGGTGGGCCGGTGGCTCGGGCGCGGAACCGCGCTGCTGATCAACCTGTTCAACCCGCGGGCCGTCGTGCTGGGCGGATACTTCGCCCGGCTCGCCGACCGGCTCATCCCCGTCGCGCAGACGGAGTTGGACGGGCTGGGCATGACCGCCGTCACCGGCCGCTGCCGCTTCCTCGCCTCCACCCTGGGCTTCGGCGCGGCCGCACGGGGCGCGGTCAACGTCGTCATCCAGCGGGTGCTGTCCGACCCCACCACCATCGCGATCCGCCACTCGTAGATCCCTGGCACGGAAGGCAACGACCACCACCGCACCCTGACGCTTCCCTTCAGTCCTCACCGCCCTTCACCAAGCGTCCCGTTCGCCGGCCGCCGGTCAGAGCTGTGACGTCACCGTCCTCGCCGACTTCGGTGCCGTCCCAGTCGTGCCGTCTGACCCGGCCGGCGAACGGGATCCCCTCTCCCCGCTCGGCCGTCCAGACACACCCCCGGAGGCTCCCCGTGCCGCGGTCATCTCCCGACTCGGCTTCTCTCCTCGTCATGCGAGGAATCGTCAAGCAGTTCCCCGGCGTGCGCGCCCTCGACGGCGTCGACCTCGACGTCCGCGCCGGGGAGGTGCACTGCCTGCTCGGCCAGAACGGCGCGGGCAAGTCGACCCTCATCAAGGTGCTGGCCGGAGCGCACCAGCCGGACGAGGGCACCATCACCTTCGGGGGCGAATCGGTTCGCCTGACCAGTCCGACCGCCGCGATCAGGCTGGGCGTCTCCACGATCTACCAGGAACTGGACCTGGTCGACGGGCTGAGCGTGGCCGAGAACATCTTCCTCGGCCACGAGCCGGCCCGGATGGGGTTCGTCAGCCAGGGCGAGGTCAACCGCGCCGCCCGGGAGTTGCTGAGCGGGCTCGGCCACGGCGAGATCCGCCCGGCGACCGAGGTGGGCCGGCTGGCGCCCGCGGCCAAGCAGGTGGTCAGCATGGCGCGGGCGCTGTCGTACGACACCCGGTTGATCGTGATGGACGAGCCGTCGGCGGCCCTGGCCCACGACGAGGTGGCCAACCTGTTCCGGATCATCCGCGACCTCACCGCGCGCGGCGTGGCGGTGATCTACATCTCGCACCGGCTGGAGGAGATCCGCGAGATCGGCGACCGGGTGACGGTCCTGAAGGACGGGCGCACGGTCGCGGTCGGACTGCCGGCCAAGCAGACGCCCACCTCGCAGGTGGTCTCGCTCATGACCGGCCGCAACGTCGAGCACGTCTTCCCGCCCCGGCCCGCGTCCGGCAGCCACGAAGGCCGTCCGGAGATCCTGCGCGTGGAAGGGCTGAGCGTCCCCGGCCGGGTCAGGGACGTGTCGCTCACCGTGCGCGCCGGGGAGATCGTCGGGCTGGCCGGGCTGGTGGGGTCGGGCCGCTCGGAGATCATCGAAGCGGTCTACGGAGCCCGTCGCGCCGCGGGCCGGGTCGTCGTGGAGGGTGTCCCGGTGAGGGGTGGCAGCACCACCCGCGCCGTGCGGGCCGGCATGGGGCTCGCTCCCGAGGAGCGCAAGGCCCAGGCGCTGCTGCTCGACCAGAGCGTCATGCGCAACATCTCGCTGAGCAGCCTCGGCCGCTACGCCAGGTTCGGCTGGATGGACCGCCGCCGGGAGGCGTCCGACGCCTGGCGCCAGGTCGAGGACCTGGGCATCCGCCCCCCTCACCTGGAACGGCCGATCAAGAACCTGTCCGGCGGCAACCAGCAGAAGGCGGTGCTGGCGCGCTGGCTGATCAACGGCCGCAGGCTGCTGCTGCTCGACGAGCCGACCCGCGGCGTCGACGTCGGGGCCCGGGCGGAGCTGTACGCCGTCATCAGGAAGCTGGCCGACGAGGGGATCGGCGTGCTGCTGGTCTCCAGCGAGGTCCCCGAGGTGCTCGGCCTGGCCGACCGGGTGCTGGTCATCCGGGAGGGGCGCGTGATCCACGAGAGCGACGCCCGGGACCTCGACGAACACAACGTCCTCGACATGATCATGGAAGGAAGACCGGCGTGAGCGACTCCCTGAAGCCCGCGGTGGACGAACAGGGGACGACCGGCCGGTCACGGACCGGCGGACCCGCCTCTGGCACGACGACGCTGAACCGCCTGGGGGCGATCCCCCATCTCGGACTGATCATCGCGCTCGCGTTGCTGGCGGCGGTGGGCATGGTGACGGTGCCCGACGCCTTCGGCACCGGGTCCAACCTGGTGAGCGTGCTGTCGCTGACCGCGACCATCGGCGTGATCACCGTCGGCATGACCTTCGTGATCATCGGCGGCGGCATCGACCTGTCGGTCGGCGCCCTGATGGCGCTGGCCTCGGTGTGGGCCACCACGCTGGCCACGCAGGCCTACGGCCCGTTCGTGATGATCGTGTGCGCCGTCCTGGTGGGCGCCGGCGCCGGCCTGGTCAACGGGCTGCTGATCGCCTACGGGCGGATGGTGCCGTTCATCGCCACGCTGGCGATGCTGGTGGCCGCCCGCGGACTGGCGCAGCGCATGTCGGACCGCAGGACCCAGCTCGTGCAGCAGGGCAACGACGCGATCGTGGGGCTGTCCACGACGCGGGTTCTCGGCCTGCCCGTGCTGGTGTACATCTTCGCCGTCGTCGTGCTGCTGGGCTGGATCCTGCTGAACCGCACCACCTTCGGCAGGCGCACCTACGCGGTCGGCGGCAACCCCGAGGCCGCGCGCCTGGCGGGCATCGACGTGCGCCGCCACACCGTGCTGCTGTACGTGCTGTCCGGCCTGTGCTGCGGCATCGCGGCGGTACTGATCATGGCCAGGACGACGACCGGTTCGTCGACGCACGGCGATCTGTACGAACTGGACGCGATCGCCGCGGTCATCATCGGCGGCACGCTCCTCACCGGCGGCCGGGGGAGCATCATCGGCTCCATCCTCGGGCTGCTGATCTTCACGTTGATCACCAACCTGTTCATCCTGAACGGGCTGAACACCAGCGACCAGCTCATCGCCAAGGGGATCATCATCGTCGTCGCCGTGCTGTTGCAGCGGCGAAGCCTGGCGACAGGCACCTGAAACCGCGGAGCCCTCTCCGCTTCGCGGCGAAGGCTTCGCGGCCGGATCGCGCACGCGATCAGCTGCACCCAAAGGAGAGATCATGGAAAAGAACGTAGGCCGGCGCGGTTTCCTGGTGAGCGGCGCCGTCGTCGGCGCCGGCGCCCTGGTGAGCGCCTGCACGAGCAACGAGCCGGCCGCCGCGCCCTCCACCGCCGCCACCCAGGCCGCCGCGGCGGCGGGGACGGACAACGACAAGCCCGGCGAGAAGGTGGTCATCGGGTTCTCGGCGCCGGCGGCCGACCATGGCTGGATCGCGGCGATCACCAAGAACGCGCAGGACGCGGCGAAGAAGTACTCCGATGTGGAGTTCAAGCCGGTCGAGCCGACCAATGACATCAACCAGCAGATCTCGGCGGTGGAGTCGTTGATCGCCGCCAAGGTGAGTGCGCTGGTGATCCTGCCCAATGATGGTGAGCAGTTGAACCAGGTGGCTCGCAAGGCGATGGACGCCGGCATCCCGGTGATCAACGTCGACCGGGTCTTCCCCGACAAGCTCTCGTACCGCACCTGGATCGGGGGGGACAATTACGGCATGGGCGTGGCCGCGGGCACCTTCATCGGCAAGATGCTGAAGGACAAGGGTGTGTCCAACCCGGTGATCCTGGAGATCCAGGGCATCGCGACGCTGCCGCTGACCCAGGACCGCAGCAAGGGGTTCGCCG
>NZ_JBSGDZ010000029.1:0-114793 GCF_053602655.1 Sphaerisporangium sp. NPDC004334 | reverse complement strand
ACGCACGAGGCGGGGCCGGACGCACGAGGCGGGGCCGGACGCACGAGGCGGGGCCCGGCCGCCGGCCGGGCCCCGCCTCGCACGGAGCCACCCCTGAATCCCTGTCCCTTGACGCACCCTCCTTCTGCGCCGAGGGAGGCCCGTTAAACCACCCGGCCGGAAACCCGCGTCGAACGCGCAGGTCAGCGCGGTAGTTTTACTTGTCGATGTCGCCGACGACGAAGAACATCGAGCCGAGGATGGCCACCATGTCGGCGATCAGGTGCCCGGGCAGCATCTCCCTGAGCACCTGGACGTTGTTGTAGGACGCGCTGCGCAGCTTGAGCCGCCACGGGGTCTTCTCGCCCCGCGAGACCAGGTAGTAGCCGTTGAGGCCGAGGGGGTTCTCGGTCCAGGCGTAGGTGTGCCCCTCGGGCACCTTGAGCACCTTGGGCAGCCGCTGGTTGACCGGGCCCGGCGGCAGCGAGCGCAGCCGCTCCACACAGGCGTCGGCCAGGTCGAGCGAGGCCTTTACCTGGTCGAGCAGCACCTCGAACCGGGCGTGGCAGTCGCCGGCCGTGCGGGTGACGACCTTGACCGGCAGCTCGCCGTAGGCCAGGTACGGCTCGTCGCGGCGCAGGTCGAGGTCGACGCCCGATGCGCGCGCGATGGGGCCGCTGACGCCGTACTGCATGATCGTCTCGCGGTCGAGCACCCCGACGCCGCGCGTGCGCGCGATGAAGATCTCGTTGCCGTGGATGAGGCGCTCGATGTCGGGCAGCCGCCCGCGCACCTCGGCGACCGCCCGCCTCACGCGGTCCAGCCAGCCGTACGGCAGGTCCTCCTTCAGGCCGCCGACCCGGTTGAACATGTAGTGCATGCGCCCGCCGGAGATCTCCTCCATGACGGCCTGCAACGTCTCGCGCTCGCGGAAGGCGTAGAACACCGGCGTGATCGCGCCGAGCTCCAGCGGATAGGAGCCGAGGAACATCAGGTGGTTGAGCACGCGGTTCAGCTCGGCGAGCAGCGTGCGGGCCCACACCGCCCGCACCGGGACCTCCATGCCCAGCATCCGCTCGACCGCGAGCACCACGCCGAGCTCGTTGGCGAACGCCGAGAGCCAGTCGTGCCGGTTGGCCAGCACGATGATCTGCCGGTAGTCGCGCACCTCGAAGAGCTTCTCAGCGCCCCGGTGCATGTATCCGATGATCGGCTCGGCGGAGGCGATGCGCTCGCCGTCCACGGTCAGCCGCAGGCGCAGGACACCGTGGGTCGAGGGGTGCTGGGGCCCGATGTTGAGGATCATGTCCTCGGTGGCGAGCTCCTTGGCGCCGGTCCCGACCGCGACGACCCGCTCGGCGCCCGTGGCGGCGCCGCCGGCTCCGGGACCTCCGCGAGCTCCGCGAGGTTCGGTCATGAACCCCATGCTGTCACGTCAGCGGCGGGAGACAAGATCTGAGAGGGCGGCGACCAGGCGGAGCACGTGCTCCTCGGTCGTGCCGATGCCGATGGACGCCCGGACGGCGCCGGTGGTGCCGTCCGCGCAGTCGCCGTCGGCGGAGCGGCCCACGGCGTCCAGCAGGTGCCGGACGAAGGGGTGGGCGCAGAACTTCCCGTCGCGCACGCCGATGCCGTACTCCGCGGACAACGCCTCGGCGACCTCGCGCGCCGTCCAGCCGTCCACGACGAAGGAGACGATGCCGACGCGCGGGTGGCCGGGCCCCCACAGCGACAGCTCGTGGACGCCGTCGATGGCGGCGATGCCGTCGCGCAGCAGCGTGAGAAGGCGTTCCTCCTGCTTGACCAGGGGGGTCCAGCCGGTGGCCGACAGCGCGTCGCAGGCGGCGGCCAGCGCGATGGCGCCCAGGACGTTCGGCGTGCCGGCCTCGTGCCGCTGCTCGGGGTCGGAGCTCCACTCGGTGGACAGCGGCGCGCCCTGGCCCGCGCCTCCGGTGACGGCCTTGGAGGCGCCGCCGCCCCGCAGGTACGGTTCGGCCTCGGCGAGCCAGTCGGCCCGTCCCACCAGGGCGCCGGCGCCGAAGGGCGCGTACAGCTTGTGCCCGGAGAAGCTCACGTAGTCAAGGTCGAGCGCGGTCAGGTTGAGCCGGCGGTGCGGGACGAGCTGGGCGGCGTCCACCAGGATGCGCGCGCCGTGCCGGTGGGCGATGTGCGCGAGCGCCGCGATCGGCCACAGCTCGCCGGTGACGTTGGAGGCCGCGGTGACCACCAGCAGCGCGGGCCCGTCGATGGCCGCGAGGGCCTCGTCGGCCGCGCGCACCGCCTCGCCGGCGAACGCGGGCGGCGCGAGCCGCACGGCGTCGGGCCAGGGGAGCAGCGAGGCGTGGTGCTCGGTCTCGAAGACCACGACGGTGGTGCCGCCGGGCAGGCAGCGGGCCAGCAGGTTCGACGCGTCCGTGGTGTTGCGGGTGAACACCACGGCGTCCCCGGGGCGGGCGCCGACGAAGGCGCGCACCGTGTGACGGGCCTGCTCGTAGCGGGCGGTGGTCAGCTGGGAGGCGTACCCGGCGCCCCGGTGCACGCTGGAGTAGGCCGGCAGCGCGGCGGCGACGGCGGCGCTCACCGGCGCCAGACACGGCGCGCTGGCCGCGTAGTCCAGGTTGGCGTACGGCAGCAGGCGCCCGCCCTTGACCGGCACCTCCAGGTCGGCGCCGAGCACGGCGGGCGCGTCCGGACGCGCGCTCGCCCCGGGGGCCGGTGATGACGTGCCGGGGACCGGCGAGAAAGCACCGGCGGCCGGCGAGAACGTGCCGGAGGGCAGCGGGGACGTGCCGGGGGGCGGGGGGGTGGTGCCGTGAACGGCGGGGGAGGAGCTCTGCAGGATGGTGAGAGCGGTCAACGCCGGCCTCCTAAGGTCATGGGACCCGGTCACGGCGTTGGTGTGACGGAGCCCGCGCTTGCCCGGCACACCTCGTGCCGGACCTGGTCCTCACCCGGGGCACCCCGCCGCGAGCGCGAGGGTTGCCGGCCAGCGAGCCGGGGCTTGACGCTGGCACTCATGACCTACCGGGACTATAACCCGGCTCCCCCGCCTGTCCGCAACCTCATGAGGCAGGGGTGACACGTTTCACGAATTGCGAACTTTGACCGTCCCTCGCGCGTTGACAGGGGACGGGCTCCCCGGGACGGGGGCCGTGACGTGACCGACGCCCGGCCCGAGGAGGCGCGATGGACTGGCTGCTCAATCCGGAGATATGGATCGGGTTCCTGACCCTCGTCGCCCTGGAGATCGTCCTGGGCATCGACAACATCATCTTCATCTCCATCCTGGCGGGGAAGCTGCCGCCGGAGCGCCGTGACCTGGCCCGCAAGGTCGGCCTGGGGCTGGCGATGGTGAGCCGGCTGGCGCTGCTGCTCGCGCTGTCGTGGGTCGTGCGGCTGACCGAGCCGCTGTTCGCGGTGTTCGGGCACGACATATCCGGGCGCGATCTGATCCTGATCCTGGGCGGGCTGTTCCTGCTCGGCAAGAGCGCCTTCGAGATCGGCGACAGCCTGGAGGGCGCCTCGGGCCACTCCGGCGGCCGGGTGGCGGCCTCGTTCACCTCGGTGATCATCCAGATCATGCTGCTGGACGTGGTCTTCTCGCTGGACTCGGTGATCACGGCCGTGGGCATGGTCGACGAGATCGGTGTCATGGTCGCCGCGGTGGTCGTGTCGGTGGTGATCATGCTGTTCGCGTCCGGGCCGATCAGCGCGTTCGTGGAGAAGTACCCGAGCATCAAGATGCTGGCGCTGTCGTTCCTGCTGCTCATCGGGGTCGTGCTGATCGCCGAGGGCTTCGATCAGCACATCTCCAAGGGCTACATCTACTTCGCGATGGCGTTCTCGCTGGTGGTCGAGCTGCTCAACATCCGTGCGCGCAAGAAGGCGGGCGCCCAGCGGCCGGTGGAGCTGCACGAGCGCTACGGGGAGACCGGCGCGCCCGACGCCGCCCCGGCGCCGCCCGCCGAAGCCCGCTGACCCCGGCGGCGCTCCGTGCGGTGTGAGGGCTGTTCCGGCCGGTGCGCCGGCCACTCCCTTGGCCGGTGGCGATGTCCATCGCTGGATGGCCAGGTGAGACGTGGCCGGATATCCCGATTACCATGACGTCGTGCGCTTCGATCCCTGGAATCCGGCCTTCGTCGCCCATCCCTATGACGCCTACGGGGAGCTCCGCGACAGCCGGCCGGTCAGCTTCTTCGAGCCGACCGGCCAGTGGCTCGTGGCCCGGCACCAGGACGTCAACGCGGCGCTGCGCGACCGCAGGCTCGGCCGTTCGTACCTGCACGTCGCCTCGCACGAGGAGTTCGGCAGGCGGCCGGAGCCGGACTTCCAGGAGCCGTTCTGGCGGGTGACCCGCGGCGGGATGCTGGACGTCGAGCCGCCGGTGCACACCCGGCTGCGCCGGCTGGTCTCCAAGGCGTTCACGCCGCGCATGGTCGAGGAGCTGCGCCCGAGGGTGCGCCGCGTCGCCGGGGAGCTGGTGGACGGCTTCGTCGAGCGCGGGGGCGGCGACCTGATCGCCGAGGTGGCCGAGCCGCTGCCGGTGACGGTGATCGCCGAGATGCTCGGCGTCCCCGAGGCCGACCGGCACCTGCTGCGCCCGTGGTCGGCCGGCATGTGCGGCATGTACGAGCTCGCGCCGTCGGTCGAGGCGCAGCACACGGCGGTGCGCGCGGCGTCGGAGTTCGCCGCCTATCTACGCGCGCTGGCCGCCGAGCGCCGCGCCCGTCCGGGCGACGACCTGATCAGCGCGCTCGCGCAGGTGGTGGACGAGGGTGATCGCCTCACCGAGGACGAGCTCGTCGGCACGTGCGTTCTGCTGCTCAACGCGGGGCACGAGGCCACCGTGAACGTCACCGGAAACGGCTGGTGGGCGCTGCTGCGCAATCCCGGCGAGCTGGAGCGGCTGCGAGACGATCTCTCGCTGCTGCCCACCGCGATCGAGGAGCTGATGCGCTACGACACCCCGCTGCAGCTGTTCGAGCGCTGGGTGCTGGAGGACGTCACCATCGGCGGGGTGGACATCCCGAAGGGCGTGGAGGTGGCCCTGCTGTTCGGCTCGGCCAACCACGACCCCGAGGTCTTCGCCGACCCGGGGCGGCTGGACATCGGCCGCAGGGACAACCCGCACATCTCGTTCGGGGCGGGCATCCACTTCTGCCTGGGCGCCCCGCTGGCGCGGGTGGAGCTGGCCGAGTCGTTCGGCGCGCTGCTGAAGGCGGCCCCGAAGATCGAGCTGGTCGAGGAGCCGGTCTGGAAGCCGAACTACGTCATCCGCGGCCTCGAGGCCCTGAACGTCTCCATCGGCTGAGCACCCGGGAATGCCCGCGTCCCCGCGAAGGTCTCCCACCGGCCGTGGCCTCCTTCGACCTGGCCTCACGACGACCGCTGGCAGGGTGACCACATCCGCCCACCGGGCGTGGCTCTCCGCCCCCGGTCATGAGCCATGATCGGCGCCGGGTCGGCGGGTCGTGGTACGGCGATGCCGGCGCCCGCTACGGCGCCAGAGCCGGTGCGGGCTCGTGGACAGCGCATCAGCGCGCCGTTGGATCCTTGGGACCAACTGCACAGGATGCCGGCGTCCCCGAGGAGTATCGACCGGCTGCACCCCATGGGGTGCCGGCGTCCCCGCGAGGGTGTCCACCGGCCGGAGCAGGCACGGGGTGTCGTCAACCTCTCCACTGGGCGAGCCAGCCGAAGCCGCCGAGGCCGGCGGGGTCGATCAGCTCGGCCTCCTCGGAGGCGCGGGCGAGCGCGCGGAGGTAACCCGCCGGGTCGGTGGTCGCCAGCGTCAGCGCGGGGCGTGCGCCGCTGACCCCGAGATCGCGCAACGCCTGTCGCTGTGTGGTCAAGGTTGTGGATATCGCCCCGGCCCGCTCGCCCGCCGCCGCGCAGGCGTCCAACGCCACGTGTGCGGTGATATCGCAGGACCCGTCGGGTATGGCGGGCACACAGGACCCGTCGCGGTACCCCGTCAGGGTGCCGTACGGCGGCCGGTTATCCACAGGGTGTGCATAATCGGCGGCCACCGCCAGGCCCCGGGTGAGCCGCCCGACGACCGCCGCCCACGCCTCGTCCCGCGGGCGGCCGATCTCGGCGCGCATCCCGATGCGGCGCAGCGGCCACCACCGCTCCAGCCACCGGGCGTCGGCCTCCTCCGGCGGCCCGCCGAGCCGCTCTTCGCCGGTCTCGGGATCGACCAGCACCAGACGGGGCCCCTCGGGCGTCTGCTCGGCGACCTCCAGCGGGACGTTGTCGAGCCACTCGTTGGCGATCACCAGGCCGGTGACGTCCGAGGGCGGGGAGCAGGCCCAGGTGATGCGCTTGTCGATGTCGCCGGGCGGCGGCGACAGCTCGACGGCCGTGACCCGCAGCCGCTCTGCCAGCTCGGGGGCGGCGGTGTCGAGGACCTGGGCCACCAGGGCGCCGTCGCCGGAGCCGACGTCCACCAGATCGAGCTCGCGGGGATGGCCCACGGCCTGGTCGACGGTGTCGAGCAGGCGCAGCACCGCCCGCGCGAACGCGGGGGAGGCGGCGACCGACGTGCGGAAATGACCCGAGGGCCGCTCGCGGATGTAGAACCCGTCGTCGCCGTAGAGCGCCTGCTGCATGGCCTGCCGCCACGTGACCCACACGACACCGGACGTTACCAACCGCGCCGCCGCCCCATGACGGTCCCGATGACAGGCTGTGGACGCGCGCCGGTAGAGCCGGTCGGGCGCCCGGCGCGAGCCGACCGTTACGCTGGCTGCTGGTCTGATCCGTCGAAGCTGAACGGGAAAGTGATGGAGACAAGCGACCGCCCTGGGCGCCTCGCGGTCGGAGTGCTCGGCGCCGGGCGAGTGGGGTCCGTCCTCGGCGCGGCGCTCGCCCAGGCGGGGCACGGCGTCGTCGCGGCCGCCGGGGTCTCCGACGCCTCGCGCCGCAGGGCTCTGGACCGCCTCGGCGTGGACATCTCCGGGCCGGAGGAGGTCATCGGCGCCGCCGACCTGGTGCTGCTCACCGTGCCCGACGACGCCCTGCCCGACCTGGTCGCGGGCCTGGCCGCCGCCGGGGTGGACCTCCGGGGCAAGATGCTCGTGCACACCAGCGGCGCGTACGGCCTGGGCGTGCTCAATTCCGCGACGGCCGCCGGCGCGCTGCCGTTCGCGCTGCACCCGGTGATGACCTTCACCGGCAGGGACGACGATCTGCGGCGCATCACCGGCTGCTCGTTCGGCGTCACCGCCCCCGACCCGTTTCGCCCGGTGGCCGAGGCCCTGGTGATCGAGATGGGCGGCGAGCCGGTCTGGATCGCCGACGAGGACCGCCCGCTGTACCACGCGGCGCTCGCGGGGGCGGCCAACCACATGGTCACCCTGATCGCCGAGTCGCAGGAGCTGCTGAAGAAGATCGGCGTCGAGCATCCGGGCCGCATGCTCGGCCCGCTGCTCGGGGCCGCCCTGGACAACGCGCTGCGCCTGGGCCTGGCCGGCCTGACCGGTCCGGTGGTGCGCGGCGACGCCGGCACGGTGCGCAAACACGTGGACGCGCTCATCCTCGCCGCGCCGGAGGCGGCGGACGCCTACGTGGCCCTCGCCCGGCTCACCGCCGACCGGGCGCTGGCCGCCGGCCTGCTCAAGCCCGAGACGGCCGAACGCCTGCTCGACGCCCTGGGAGGCAACACATGGACGTGATCGTCGCCGCCGACAGCTCAGAACTGCTCGCCGCTCGGGCCGCCCTGGGCCTGGACGGAGCGCCGGGCCGGCGCGCGGGCGGGGCGGGCACGCTGGCGCTGGTCCCGACCATGGGGGCGCTGCACGAGGGGCACCGCTCGTTGATCCGCCTGGCCCGCGAGCGCGCCGACCACGTGGCGGTCAGCGTCTTCGTCAACCCGTTGCAGTTCGGCCCGCACGAGGACTTCTCGCGGTACCCGCGCACGTTCGACGCCGACCTCGAGGTGTGCGCCGCCGAGGGCGCCGGCCTGGTGTTCGCCCCGGCGGCCGACGAGATCTACCTGCCCGACCGCCAGGTCGGCGTCTCCGCGGGGCAGATGGGCACGATCGTCGAGGGCGCCTTCCGGCCCGGCCACTTCGACGGCGTGCTCACCATCGTGCTCAAGCTTTTCAACCTCGTGCGGCCGGACGTCGCCGTCTTCGGGCAGAAGGACGCCCAGCAACTGGCGATGATCCGCCGGATGGTGGCCGATCTGAACGTCCCGGTCGAGGTCGTCGGGGCTCCCACCGTGCGGGAGCCGGACGGGCTGGCCCTGTCCAGCCGCAACCGCTACCTGTCGCCGGCCGACCGGGCCACGGCCCTGGCGCTGTCGCGTGCGCTGCGCGAGGGCGCCCGGCACACCCGGCCCAAGGACATCCTGCACGCCGCGCACGCGGTGCTGGACGAGGCCGCCCGCGCCGACCCGCCGCTGCTGCTGGACTACCTGAGCCTGGTCGACCCGGCGACGTTCACCGCCGTGGCCGAGGACCACCGGGGCGAGGCGATCCTCGCGGTCGCCGCGAAGGTGGGCACCACCCGCCTCATCGACAACGCGGTGCTCACCCTGTCCCCTGTCATGTGAGCCCCGCGTGGCGGGGGTGCGGCGGGATGCCTTATCGTCATATAGACGAAATAAGGGAGCCCCCATGACCCATCCGCCCATTCCCCGCCGGTTGACCGCGCCCGAGCCCGGCTGGACCGTCTCCGCCGATGTCGTCGTCGTCGGCTCGGGCATCGCCGGTCTGACCGTGGCGCTGCGGTACGCCGAGCTGGCCCCCGACGCGCGCGTGCTCGTCGTCACCAAAGACGTGCTGTCGGCCGGGTCCACCCGCTGGGCGCAGGGCGGCATCGCCGCCGTCCTGGACCCGGCCGACTCCTGGTCCGAGCACCTCAGCGACACGCTCATCGCCGGTGTGGGGCTGTGCGACGCCCGGGCCGTCCAGGCGCTGGTGACCGAGGGACCGGGCGCGCTGCGGCGGCTGATGGCGCACGGGGCCCGGTTCGACCGGGAGCCCGGCGGCGGGCTCCAGCTCACCCGGGAGGGCGGCCACCGCCGCGACCGCATCGTCCACGCGGGCGGGGACGCCACCGGCGCCGAGGTGCAGCGCGCCCTGGTCGAGGCGGTCCGCGCCGGCGCCGCCGAGGGCGGCCGCATCGAGATCATCGAGCACGCTCTGGTGCTCGACCTGCTCAAGGACGCCTCCGGCGCCGCCTGCGGGGTCACGCTGCACGTCATGGGCGAGGGCGCCAGGGACGGCGTGGGCGCGGTGCGCGCGGGCGCCGTCGTGCTGGCCACCGGCGGCATGGGCCAGGTGTACGCCGCCACGACCAACCCCCTGGTGTCCACCGGCGACGGGGTGGCCCTGGCGTTGCGGGCCGGCGCCGTCGTCCGCGACCTGGAGTTCGTGCAGTTCCACCCGACCGTCCTTTGGCTCGGCGAGGACTCCACCGGCCAGCAGCCGCTCATCTCCGAGGCGGTGCGCGGCGAGGGCGCCGTCCTGCTCGACGAGGCCGGAGAGCGGTTCATGGTGGACGTGCACGAGCTGGCCGAGCTGGCGCCCCGCGACGTCGTCGCCAAGGCGATCATGCGCCGCATGCTGGAGAGCGGCGCGAGCCACGTGCGCCTGGACGCCCGGCACTTCGGCGAGGACAAGTGGCGCACCCGCTTCCCGACGATCTACGCGGTGTGCCTGGAGCACGGCATCGACCCGGCCCGCGAGCCCATCCCCGTCGCGCCCGCCGCGCACTACGCCAGCGGCGGCGTCCATACCGACCTGCGCGGACGCACCAGCGTCCCCGGCCTGTACGCCTGCGGCGAGGCGGCCTGCACAGGGGTGCACGGGGCCAACCGGCTCGCCTCCAACTCCCTGCTGGAAGGGCTGGTCTTCGCCGAGCGCATCGCGGCCGACCTCGCCTCCCCGCGGCGGCGGAGCCCGGGCGAGCCGGTCGACGACGGCCGCGCCGCCGGCCTGGTGGACCCCCGGGTCCGGCCGCGGGTGCAGAGCCGCATGAGCGCCGGCGCAGGGGTGCTGCGCAGCGGGCGCAGCCTGGCGGAGGTGGGCCACGGCCTGCTGGACGCCCGCTGGACCCCGGTCGCCGTCGAGCCGTGCACCGAGGCGTGGGAGGCCACGAACCTGCTCACCGTGGCGAGCGCCGTGGTGGCGGCCGCCCGGGCCCGCGAGGAGACGCGCGGCTCCCACTGGCGGGAGGACTTCCCCGAACGCGACGACGCCTGGTGGCTGGGACACCTCGACGTGACCCTGGCCGAGGAGGGACTGACCATGAGCTATGCCGAGCACCACGACGACCGGGCGGCCGGCCTGCCGCAGCAGCTCGAGGCCGACCTGGCGGAGGCGGGCCTGGACCCGGCGCAGGTCATGGTCGTGATCGGCGCCGCCCTCGCCGAGGACGTCACCGAGGAGGGCGACGTGACGACCATCGCCACGGTCCCCGCGGACCAGGCGGCGGTGGGCGACCTGGTGGCCAGGGCCGACGGGGTGGTCGCCGGTCTCGCGGTCGCCCAGGCGGTCTTCCACGGCGCCTCCCAGGGCCGCCTGACCGTGGAGCGCCACGTCAAGGACGGTGAGCGCGTCGCGCGCGGCGACGTGCTGATGACCGTCGTCGGACCTGTGCGCGACGTGCTCACCGCCGAGCGGACCGCGCTCAACCTGCTCACCCACCTTTCGGGCATCGCCACGCTGACCCACCGCTGGGTCGAGGCGGTCAGCGGCACCGGCACGCGGGTCCGCGACAGCCGCAAGACCCTCCCCGGCCTCAGGGCGCTGGAGAAGTACGCCGTGCGGTGCGGCGGCGGGGTCAATCATCGGATGTCCCTGTCGGACGCGGCCTTGATCAAGGACAATCACGTGGTGGCGGCCGGTGGGGTCGCCGAGGCGTTCCGCGCCGTCCGGCAGGCCTATCCGGAGCTGCCGATCGAGGTGGAGGTCGACCGCCTGGACCAGATCGAGCCGGTGCTGGCCGAGGGAGCGGAGGAGATCCTGCTGGACAACTTCACCGTGGAGGAGCTGACCCGCGCCGTGGCCCTAGTGGGCGGCAGGGCCCGGCTGGAGTCCAGCGGTGGACTCCGCCTGGAATCGGCTCGTGAGGTGGCCGAAACCGGTGTTGACTACCTTGCTGTGGGGTCGCTGACCCATTCGGCGCCCGCACTGGACATCGCTTTGGACCTTCGGGGGGCTTGATGCTGCTCACGATCGACGTCGGCAACACCCACACGGTGCTCGGCCTCTTCGAGGGCGAGGAGGTCATCGAGCACTGGCGCCTGGCCACCGACGCCAGGCGCACCGCCGACGAGATCGCGGTCGTCCTGCAGGGGCTGCTCGGTCAGAGCCCCCTGCTCAAGGACGCCGACATCGGCGGCATCGCCATCTGCTCGACGGTCCCCTCCGTGCTGAACGAGATGCGCGAGATGTGCCGGCGCTACTACGGCGACGTGACCGCCGTCATCGTGGAGCCGGGCGTGCGCACCGGGGTGCCGGTGCGCATGGACAACCCCAAGGAGGTCGGCAGCGACCGCATCGTCAACGCGCTCGCCGCCGTCACGCTGTACGGGGGGCCGTGCATCATCGTCGACTTCGGCACCGCCACCTCCTTCGACGCGGTGTCGGCCAAGGGCGAGTACGTCGGCGCGGTCACCGCCCCCGGCATCGAGATCTCGGTGGACGCCCTGGCCGCCGCGGGGGCCCAGCTCCACAAGGTCGAGCTGGTGCGCCCCCGCTCGGTGATCGCCAAGAACACCGTCGAAGCCCTGCAGGCGGGCATCATCTACGGTTTCGCCGGCCAGGTGGACGGCATCGTCGAGCGCATGGCGCCCGAGCTCGCGTCCGACCCCGACGACGTGACCGTCGTGGCCACCGGGTCGATGGCCGCGCTGGTGGTGAACGAGGCCCGTTCGATCGACGTCCACGAGCCCTGGCTGACGCTCATCGGGCTGCGCCTGATCTACAACCGCAACACCGCTTGAGCGCGCCCCGCGCGATCAAGCGGCGGGGGAGATCCATATCGGAGACGTGGAGGGGGGCGCGCGCGTCGAATACGGCGCGGCGCGGTGATCCGCCACGGCAAATCGTGGTGGCCGGAGTGTTACGCCCACGGGCGTGACCGGCGGAAGAAAGTCAGAAAGCGTACTGGTTTCGCGGGTCGAATTCGGCGTATAGCGTGTCGACCGTATATCTCCGAGCCGGGGCGCCCGCGAGGCGTCCCGCATGGAACCGGGCCTCCACCAGCGCCGCGGTGGTCTTCCATGGCGGATCATGCGGCCCACGGCCATGATCATCGCCGATGTCCCCCCGGACCGGGAGGTGCGGGGACATGTCACGAGTAGTTCACATATGCACTGGTATGTCAATCACAAACGTCATGGGTATCGAGGTCAGTGCTTGACGACCTTTCAACGCGGCGTTTAACGTTCCTGACGGGGCGGGCCGAAGCATTCAGTATGTTGCCGAGTTCGTCGTGGGGGAGGACACCCGATGGCGTATCCGGATCTGGTTTCCCGAGGGAATGACATTCCTTCGGGATCAGACGGTGTGGGACTGAGCGACGATGATCTTCTCTTGCTCGCCGAACTGGCCAAGGGCGTGACCGTCGACAGAGTGGGACGCAGGCTCGACGTGAGCGGCCGCACCGTACGACGCCGCCTGCGCGGCATCTGCGACCGCATAGGCGTCGCCACGGCCATCGAGGCCGTGGCCTGGGCGGCGCGGCGCCGCCTCATCTGAGGTCGCACCGTCCGAGGCAGGGAACCTCGTCCCGGCGCGAGGCGGCGTCACCGTACCGACGGCCGCCTCGTTCGGCGTGCGCGCCACGGCGCTAGTCGGCGATGCGCACGCCGCCGGCGAACGGGCGGTTGCCGAGCGGGACCACCCGCACGACATCGCCGGTGCGCGGTGCGTGCACCATCATGCCGCCGCCGATGTAGATGCCGACGTGGTGCAGGTCGGTGTAGAAGAAGACCAGGTCGCCGGGGCGCAGGTCCTCGCGGGTGATGTGGGTCCCCGCGGTCCACTGGTCGCCGGTGTAGTGCGGCAGGCTGATGCCGACCTCCTGGTAGGCCCACATGACCAGGCCGGAGCAGTCGAAGGTGCTCGGCCCCGCGGCGCCCCAGACGTACGGCTTGAGCTGTTGCGTCAGCGCCCACTTGGCGGCCTGGGCGGCCTTGCCCTCGCCCGGGATCGGGATCTCGATCTTGATGGCCCGGCCGTACCCGCCGGCCTGCGACAGCGCGCGCTTGAACAGGCTGCCCTCGGTCTTGGCGACCAGGCCGCGGATCTTGTCACGCTGGGAGGACAGGTCGGAGACGAGCTTCTTGACCTCGGCCTCGCGGGCCTTGGCGCCGGCCTTGGCGCGCTCGGCGGTCGCCATCGCCTTGCCGATCTGGGCGACCTCCTCGCCCTGCTGCAGCTGCAGGGCGTAGGTCGTGGCCACGCGATCGAGGTAGGCGTCGGGGTCGCCGGACATGGCGAGGGTCAGCGGCGAGCCCAGACCGCCGGTCATGTAGGCGTCCTGGGCGTACATGCCGGCTCTGGCGCGCTTGGCCTCCAGGTCGGCCTCGCTCTTGGAGAGGGTCTTCTTGGCGAGCTCGGCCGACCGCTGCGCCTGCTTGAGGCGCTCCTTCTGGCCGTTGTACTGCTCGGTGAGCGACTCGATCTGGTTGTAGAGGTGCTCGACCTGGTTCTTCAGGTCGTTGAGGCTGGGCTTGGGCTCGGCCGTCGCGGACACCAGAGGCGACCCGAAGGTCACGGCCATCAGCGCGGCGGTCACCAGCGCGATGCGGCGGGGAAGGCGCAAGGACGCATTGGAGGCGCTCCCGAAGCGGGAATGGGCACCGCGTTCTCGCCCGCGGGCATGCCTGCCCGCACTCTTTCCAGGCGTGCGCCTAGGCTGCACCAAAAAGCTCCTCTCCTCGGACGCCTACCGGGTTAGCTGACGGGTTCGGGCCGGAGCAGCCCTACCGAGCACGTGACCATGGAGGATCGCGATGCCTCCCTCTCGGATTCACCCCAGGGGTGGCGGGTCGCCGGGGGACCTTCCCCGGACCCACCTTTGGGTCCCCGGTTTCCCGCCGTTCGGATGGGGCGGGAATTAGGCGGTGCGGTCGCCGCGGAACGACGACCGACATTGACGCTGGACATTAGTCCAGTTCAGGTTCCTGCTCAACCAGAACTGCGAATTCTGTTGAGGTTCCACAACCGGCGCGTCACGGAAAGATCACGCCAGTGGGCGTCCCGCACCCGTTCCGAGCTGCGATTACCCGGTCCGCGGATAGGGGCTCGAAGAAAAGCCGCAGGTCAAAGAGCTTCTCGCGCGCCACGCCTCCAGGCTCCCCCGAGGCGCGCACCGACCGCGTGCACCGGATCACACTCCGTGATGGCGGCGCGAATTGGCAGGTATTTCGGACAGTCCGTTATCGGGGGGTCCCGGCACGGCGTCGAACGCCGCCCCGCCGGTGGGCGGATACGCTGACGCGTCATGAGGCAGGCCGCGCAGCGCCCGTCCGCCGAGGGCGCGCCCGCCGTCCGGCGGGCCCGCACCTCCGACGTGCGGACGATCAGGAAATTGGTCGACACCTACTCCGGCGACGGGCCGCGCCTGCTGCGCAAGTCGACCGTGACCCTGTACGAGGACGTCCAGGAATTCTGGGTGGCCGAGCGCGACGGCATGGTCGTGGGCTGCGGCGCGCTCCACGTGCTCTGGGAGGACCTGGCGGAGATCCGCACGGTCGCCGTCGACGCCGGCTGCCGCGGCATGGGCATCGGCCACATGATCGTCGCTGCGCTCATCGACGCCGCCCGCCGGCTGGAGGTCCAGCGGGTCTTCTGCCTGACCTTCGAGGTCGAGTTCTTCGGCAGGCACGGTTTCGTCCCCATCCAGGGCACGCCGGTCTCCCCCGAGGTCTACGCCGAACTCCTGGACTCCTACGACGAGGGCGTCGCCGAGTTCCTCGACCTGGAGCACGTCAAGCCGAACACCCTGGGCAACACGCGGATGTTGCTGCATGTGAACCCGCGATCCTGACCTTCAGGGTGACGGAATGGAAAGGTGACTGTTGATCCCGCTGTCGCTACCTTGGCAACACCACGGCACGTGCGCCTGACAGAGGCCACGTGCGAAGCCGAAGTGAGGTGACACGGTGAGCACCGGACAGCCGCCGTACCCACGCGACGAGCCGGACGAGGGTCATTCGTCAACCGGCTCTCCGCAATATGGGCAGCAGAACCCCCCGGGCATCGATCCGGAGGTGACCGTCGTCCACCGTCCCCAGCCGGCCTCGGAGCACTCCGCCTACCCCCAGCAGGGCTATGGCCAGCAGGGAGCCTATGGCCAGCAGCCAGGGACGGGAGCCTACGGCCAGCCGGGCGCCTACGGCCAGCAGGGTGGAACCGGAGCCTACGGCCAGCCTTCCCACCCCCAGCAGGGGCAGGGCTACGGGCAGCCGCAGTACGGCCAGCAGGCCCAGCAGGGCCAGCAGCAGTACGGGCAGCAGCCCCAGCAGTACGGGCAGCAGGCGTACGGCCAGCAGGGCCAGCAGGAGGCCCAGCAGGGCTATGGCCAGCAGGGCCAGTCGCCGTCCTACGGGCAGCCGCAGTACGGCCAGCAGACCGGCGGCTACGGCCAGCCGCAGGGCTACGGGCAGCCGCAGTACGGCCAGCAGGCCCAGCAGGGCCAGCAGCAGTACGGCCAGCCGGAGGCCCAGCAGGGCTACGGCCAGCAGGGCCAGTACGGCCAGCAGGACGCGCAGCAGGCGTACGGCCAGCAGGCCCAGTACGGGCAGCAGCAGTACGGGCAGCAGGCCCAGTACGGGCAGCCGCAGTACGGGCAGCAGGCCGGCCACGACCAGCAGGGCTACGGGCAGCAGCACGCCCAGCAGGCGCCGCCGTACGGGGCGGCCTACGGCCAGCAGGGCTACGGCCAGCAGCAGTACGGCCAGCAGGGGTACGGCCCTGCCGGCTACCAGCAGGGCTACCCGGCCACCGGCACGCAGCCTCCGGGCGCCCCCGCCCCGCTGGCCGAGTGGTGGCAGCGCCTGGTGGCCCGCATCATCGACATCGTCATCATCGTGATCCCGTATGTGATCCTCAACGCCGTGCTGGCGGCGCTCATCGTCACCGCGCCGAGCTTCGACCCCGCGACGGGCGCGATCAGCCCGGGCGGCGGCGTCTTCCTGGCCAGCCTGCTGACGGCGATCCTGGCCGGGCTGGTCTGGGTCGGCTACGAGTTCCTGATGACGAAGCAGCGCGGCCAGACGGTCGGCAAGATCGTCATGGGCATCAAGATCGTCCCAGTGGGCGGCGGCGTCGAGGGCGGGCTCGCCTCGGACGTCGCGATCAAGCGCGCCGGCGTCCTGTGGGGCTTCGAGTTCCTCGCGTGGGTCCCGGTCGTGGGCCTGGTCACGTGGGTGTTCTACCTGGTGAACGTCCTGTGGCAGTTCTGGGACAAGCCGCTGCAGCAATGTCTGCACGACAAGGTCGCCAAGACCGTCGTCGTGAAGATCAAGTAAGCGGCGCGCGATCGGGGCCGGGGGTGATCCCCCGGCCTCGTTTGCTATATGCGACCGAGTCGGCGCACACGTGGCGACCGAATCGGCGAAAAGGTAACGGACATACCCCTACATGCGATAGGACCTTGCACGAACCGCAGCTTCCTTCGCAGTCGCGAAAGGTGACGAAATGACGGCAGAACCACCCCCCGGCGGTTACGATCCGCAGGGCCCGGGCCAGCCATACGGCAACCCCCAGGGTGGCGGCTATGGCGCCCCTCAGGGCGGCTATGGCGCCCCTCAGGGCGGCTATGGCGCTCCCCAGGGCGGCTATGGCGCTCCCCAGGGCGGCTATGGTGCACCCCAGAGCGGGCACGGCGCACCCCAGGGCTACAACGCCCCCTACGGCGGCCCCCAGGGCGCGCCGCTTCCTCCCGGCGCTCCCGCGCCGCTGGCCGAGTGGTGGGAGAGGTGGGTCGCCCGGATCATCGACATGCTGATCTTCGGCGTCGTCTACTTCATCCTGAACCTCATCCTCTCCCCGATGTTCGTGCCGTCGACGGAGGAAATTCTCGCCAACCCCGGTGTGGCGGTCGGCTCCTCCTTCGTCCCCGGCCTGGTCTCGGCGATCATCGCCTACGGCGCGTACGCCGCCTATGACTACGTGCTGCATTCCAAGGACGGGCAGACCATCGGCAAGAAGGTCATGAAGATCCGCCTCGTCGGCGTCGGCGGCGCTCCGGTGGATTCGTCGGCGTTGATGAAGCGCTCGGCTATCTACCCCGGCGTGCTGGTGCTGTACGGCATTCCCTTCCTCGGCGTCCTGTCGGGCATCTTCGTCCTCGTCCTCGGCGTGCTTATCCTCACCGACAAGCCGCTACAGCAGGGCCTGCACGACAAGCTCGCGGGCACGGTTGTGGTCAAGGCTCCCCGCTGAGATCAGCTTTATTGACGGGACGGCCGCGGCGCGGCCGTCCCGTCCGTGTTTTCCGGCGGATCCGCCTTTCCCGGGCCATCCGGTAAGACGCCTGGAGAGACGGAGAATGCTGTGGAACGGTCCTTCGCGGCTTTGGCCCCCGGCCCCGCAACCCCCGCTGACCTCCTGTGGGGATAGAGTCGGACCGTGACTCCCGGATGAGCGGGCCGTGGTACAGAGCGCGGGAGTCTCGTGTGACAATTAACGTGGGAGGGGCGCTGAATGCCCACCCCGCGTGGAGCGAGGATCAATGAACGATGTATTGTCCGCGTTGATACCACCCTTGGTGGTCGCCGCGGTGGTCATCATCGCGGTCGTCAAGCTGTTCCGTTCCGAAGCGGGGGGCCGGCGTCAGGAGGCGGAGTCCTCGGAGAAGTCATCTGAGGCATCTGAGGCTTCTTCCGACTGACCGGAGGGCCCGGCGCCGCGGCTCCTCTTGTACCTGTGGGTTCCATGAGAACCTGTGGGTTCCGTGAATTGTCAGCCGGGGGTACCGGGTATATCTTTGGCTGGCGAATCGAACAATGCTCTGCGAAAGGATTGCCAGATGGCCACGCAGATCCAGAAGATACTCATCGACGACCTCGATGGTGGCGAGGCCAATGAGACTGTCACCTTCGCGATTGATGGCTCCGCTTACGAGATTGACCTGAGCGGCGACAACGCCAAGAAGCTACGCGAGGCGCTGTCGGCTTTCGTGTCCAATGCCCGCCGGGCGGAGGGCGTCGCCACCCGGGGTCGCAAGCGGGGCGGCGGCCAGCGTCCGTCCCGGGAAAAGAGCTCGGAGATCAGGGCGTGGGCGAAGGCTCACGGGATCTCCGTCAGCGAGCGCGGTCGTATTGCCTCCTCTGTGGTCGAGCAGTACGAAGCGGCACACTGACGAGCTCTTTGTGGATCACTCGGCTATGGCGGTGACCAGTCAGGAATCGCCGCCATAGCCGCATGATCGTGTTTTCCGAGCGTGATCGTCCGGGGCGCGGCCCGGGGGTACACGTAAAACGGCGATGTTAAACGTCGTTCGCTTGCGGCGTAGCGGGAACATGTGACCCCCCAACAGTAGTTGGATGGAGCGTGAACGCCCTGCTCTCGGGGAACGTCTCCTGTCTAGAGCGGTCACCGGTCGGGGCTAGCATGCGGATGCGGCGGGCCCGGATATCCCGAGCTGCCTGACCGCTCTGTGAGGAGCGACGAGATGTTCGAAAGGTTCACTGACCGCGCACGGCGGGTTGTCGTCCTGGCCCAAGAAGAGGCCCGGATGCTCAACCACAACTACATCGGCACTGAGCACATTCTTCTTGGCTTGATCCATGAGGGTGAGGGTGTTGCCGCCAAGGCTCTTGAGAGCCTCGGCATCAGTCTTGAAGGTGTGCGCCAGCAGGTCGAGGAGATCATCGGCCAGGGGCAGTCGGCGCCGTCGGGGCACATTCCGTTCACCCCGCGCGCCAAGAAGGTCCTTGAGCTGTCGCTCCGCGAGGCCTTGCAACTGGGTCACAACTACATCGGCACCGAGCACATCCTCTTGGGCCTCATCCGCGAGGGCGAGGGCGTTGCCGCTCAGGTGCTGGTGAAGCTTGGCGCAGATCTCAACAGAGTGCGCCAGCAGGTCATCCAGTTGCTCCACGGCTACCAGGGCAAGGAGCCGGCGGCGGCGGGAGGTCCCCAGGAGTCCGCCCCCTCCACCTCTCTTGTGCTGGACCAGTTCGGCCGCAACCTGACCCAGGCCGCGCGTGAGGGCAAGCTCGACCCGGTGATCGGGCGCGACAAGGAGATCGAGCGGGTGATGCAGGTCCTGTCCCGCAGGACCAAGAACAACCCCGTTCTGGTCGGCGAGCCCGGCGTCGGCAAGACCGCCGTGGTGGAGGGCCTGTCCCAGAAGATCGTCAAGGGCGAGGTGCCCGAGACGCTGAAGGACAAGCAGCTCTACACGCTCGACCTCGGCGCGCTGGTGGCCGGCTCGCGCTACCGCGGCGACTTCGAAGAGCGCCTGAAGAAGGTCCTCAAGGAGATCCGCACGCGCGGCGACATCATCCTGTTCATCGACGAGCTGCACACGCTCGTCGGCGCGGGCGCCGCCGAGGGCGCGATCGACGCCGCCAGCATCCTCAAGCCGATGCTGGCCCGCGGCGAGCTGCAGACCATCGGCGCCACGACGCTCGACGAGTACCGCAAGCACCTGGAGAAGGACGCCGCGCTCGAGCGCCGCTTCCAGCCCATCCAGGTCGCCGAGCCCTCGCTGAGCCACACGATCGAGATCCTCAAGGGCCTGCGCGACCGTTACGAGGCGCACCACCGCGTGACGATCACCGACGCGGCGCTCGTGGCGGCGGCCCAGCTCGCCGACCGCTACATCAGCGACCGCTTCCTGCCCGACAAGGCGATCGACCTCATCGACGAGGCCGGCTCGCGCATGCGCATCCGCCGCATGACCGCGCCGCCGGACCTGCGCGAGTTCGACGAGAAGATCGCCCAGGTGCGCCGCGACAAGGAGTCCGCGATCGACGCGCAGGACTTCGAGAAGGCCGCCGCCCTCCGCGACCAGGAGAAGCAGCTCCAGCTCAAGCGCGACCGCCGCGAGAAGGAGTGGAAGGCCGGCGACATGGACGTCGTCGCCGAGGTCACCGAGGAGCTCATCGCCGAGGTCCTCGCGACGGCCACCGGCATCCCGGTCTTCAAGCTCACCGAGGAGGAGTCCCAGCGGCTGCTCCGCATGGAGGACGAGCTCCACAAGCGCATCATCGGCCAGGACGACGCCATCAAGGGCCTGTCCCGGGCGATCCGCCGCACGCGTGCGGGCCTGAAGGACCCGCGCCGTCCCGGTGGCTCGTTCATCTTCGCCGGCCCGTCCGGCGTCGGTAAGACCGAGCTGTCCAAGGCGCTCGCCGAGTTCCTCTTCGGGGACGAGGACGCGCTGATCATGTTGGACATGTCCGAGTTCATGGAGAAGCACACCGTCTCGCGGCTGTTCGGCTCCCCGCCCGGCTACGTCGGGTACGAGGAGGGCGGCCAGCTCACCGAGAAGGTCCGGCGCAAGCCGTTCTCCGTGGTCCTGTTCGACGAGATCGAGAAGGCCCACCCGGACATCTTCAACTCGCTGCTGCAGATCCTGGAGGACGGTCGCCTGACCGACGCCCAGGGCCGCGTCGTGGACTTCAAGAACACCGTCATCATCATGACGACCAACCTCGGCACCCGCGACATCTCCAAGGGCATCGGGGTCGGGTTCGCCAAGAGCAACGACGTCGAGGGCAACTACGACCGGATGAAGTCCAAGGTCCAGGAGGAGCTCAAGCAGCACTTCCGGCCCGAGTTCCTCAACCGCGTCGACGACGTCGTGGTGTTCCACCAGCTCACTCCGACCGAGATCATCAAGATCGTCGATCTGATGCTGGCCCAGGTGGACGCCCGCCTCAAGGACCGCGACATGGGTCTGGAGCTCACCGACGCCGCGAAGCAGCTGCTGGCCGACCGCGGGTACGACCCCGTGCTCGGCGCCCGGCCGCTGCGCCGCACCATCCAGCGCGAGCTGGAGGACACGCTGTCGGAGAAGATCCTCTACGGCGACCTCCGTCCCGGTCAGGTCGTCAAGATCGCGACCGAGGGCGAGGGCGACGAGGCCACGTTCACCTTCGTCGGTGAGCAGAAGGCACAGCCCGAGATCCCCGACTCCGCGGCGGCCATCGCCGAGCCGGCGAGCAGCCGCGCCGGCGCCTCCGCCCGGCCGGCGGACCGCTCGGCCTAGTGATCGCTCGGCTTCGCACCGCGCGGCCGTGATGACCACACGGTCATGACGGCCGCGCGGCCGCTCGCCGGCTTCGGGCTCTGGTGACGGGTCGGCCCCGCCACCAGGCAGGACATCGCCGCGGGACCCCTCGTGAGACCACCTCACGAGGGGTCCTTCGCATTTCATGAGATCACTTTGACCGTATCCGCTATGACACCACCGCAAGTAGTACTACACTCCGTAGAGCGAATCGGGTCAGAGTCGTGCCCACACGGCTCACAAGATCGACCGAGTGCGGTGAGCACCGCCGAGATCCCCCCACTGGTGTAGCGGGGGATCCGCTGCCGGGAGGACGCGGCGGCGGGTGCCGGCCGGGCAGACTCGGGCGAGCCAGGGCCGGATTCCTGGCAGGGAGGGCAATGCCGCGCGCGCCGGAACCGGCGCCCCGTGGCCATGAGGCCCGACAAGCGAACGCACGTACGCCTGGGAGGCACCCGAGATGCGCCTGTGTCATGAGGACGGCACGCTCGTTCACCTGTCCTACAACGCGGGCGTGCACCCCGCCGAGGACCTGGAGAACCTGATCGCCCACCTCACGCGGTACGCCGTGCCCGTGCGCAAACGGCTCGGGGTCGACCGGCTCGGCATCGGCATGTGGCTGGCCCCGGCGGTGGCCGACCACCTCGTGGCCGACCGCATCGAGCTGGTGCGGCTGCGTCGCTCGCTGGAGGAGCGCGGCCTGGAGGTCGTCAGCCTCAACGGCGCGGGCGGCCGGGGCATGGGGCAGGACACCCCGGGGCCCGACTGGGCCAAGCCCGAGCGCTACCGCTACACGATGTCCCTGGCGCGCATCCTGGCCTTCCTGCTTCCCGAGGACGTCCGCTTCGGCAGCATCTCCACGATCCCGATCGGCTGGCGGCGCGACTGGCCCGCCGACCTGCACGCCATCGCCTCCCGGCGGCTGGACCGGCTCTCCCGTGAGCTGCGCGGCCTGCACAGCGTCACCGGCAAGACCATCAGGGTCGGCTTCCAGCCCTGGCCGGGCTGCGTGCTGGAGACCACCGAGCAGGCGGTCGAGCGGGTGTGCGGCATCGACTCCGAGTACCTCGGCGTCTGCCTGGACGCCTGCCACCTGACCTGCGGCGTCGAGGAGCCCGGCGCGGCCCTGCGCGGGGTCGCGGCGGCCGGCGCCTCGGTGGTCAAGCTCGGTCACGTGCACAACCACACCGGCGAGGCCCCGGCCACCGAGTCGATCCTCACCGACACCCTGACCGCCATCCTGTCGGGCCCGGCGGCCGCCGGCGCCCACATCGAGGTGGAGGCGCACGGGCTGGCCAGCCCCGCGAAGGGCAAGGGCCCCGCCGCCCTGGTCGCCACCCTCGCCGACGAGCTCGACTGGACCCGCCGCAACCTCACCGCCCTCGGCCTCAAACTCGCCGCCTGACCCCGACCTCCGAGCCCGCGCTACGGGTGGGTGTTCGAGCGGCCCGGTGGTCAGGCGGGCAGGCGGTAGGCGTCGTCGGGGAGGGCCTCGGCCAGGCCGTCGGCGACCAGGCCGTCGAGGGCGCGCTCGCGCTGTACGGCGTCGTCCCAGACCACGTCCAGGGCGGCCTTGGGCACGGCGCCGTGGGCCTCCCGCAGGACGGCGAGCAGGCGTCCCCGGCACTGCCGGTCGGTGCCGGCGTAGGTCTGGCCGCGGCGCTCGGGGCCCTGGTAGGCGGGGCGGCCCGCCAGGCGCCAGGCGCAGGCGGCGGCGACCGGGCAGTCGGCGCACCGGGGCGCGCGCGCCGTGCATACCAGCGCGCCGAGTTCCATGACCGCGACCGCCCAGCGCGGCGCGTCCAGAGGGGGGAGCAGCGACTCGGCCAGTTTGCGCTCGGCGGTCGTGGTGGCCTTCGGCGGGTACTCCTCGCCGCGTACGGCCCGGGCCAGCACCCGCCGCACGTTGGTGTCCAGCACCGCGTGGCTGCCGCCGAAGGCGAAGCTGGCGACCGCGGCGGCGGTGTAGTCGCCGACGCCGGGCAGAGCGCGCAGCGACTCGTGGCTCGACGGCACCCGCCCGCCGTGCTCGGCGGTGATCGCCCGGGCGCAGGCGTGCAGGTTGAGGGCGCGGCGCGGATATCCGAGGCGTCCCCAGTGGCGCACGGCCTCGCCGGGCGGCTCGGCGGCGAGCGCCGCGGGGGTGGGCCAGCGCCGCATCCACTCGTCCCACACCGGCAGGACGCGCACCACGGGCGTCTGCTGCAGCATGATCTCGCTCACCAGGATCGCCCACGGCCCGGCGTCCGGCCGCCGCCAGGGGAGGTCCCTGGCGTTCTCGGCGTACCAGTCGAGGATGGGGGTGTGCAGTCCGGTGGCCACGGGACCGAGCCTAACGGGGCTTCGCGGGGCGGCGCTCGTAACGCCTGCGCCGTCGGCGCGGAGCGATTGTGGTGGTTCGCCGGGAGTGGGGCGGTACGGGGGCCGCCCGCGTCGGCGGGTCGTTACCCACCTGAGAGTCTGAAGTCACCATACTGACTGTATGGATCCGGACACGTTCCGTGGCGATGTCGGCGTCGAGGGGCCGGAGGTCTACTGGCGCCGCCGGGTGTCGGTGCTCACCGGGGCGCTGGTCGTCGTGGCCGTGGTCGCGTGGGCCTGCTCCAGCGCCTCCGGGGGCGCGGGTCCCGGCGGGCGGCCGGTGACGGCCGCGTCCAGAGATCCGAGCCGGTCCCCGAGCGCGACGGCCTGGCCCACGGCGGCGCCCGTCCCGGGTTCGGCGGGGAAGACGGCCGGAGACGGCGGAGCCGGCGGGAACGACGGAGGCGCCCGGGTGGCGGGAGCGCCGCACGCCTCGCGGCCGCGCACGCCTTCGCCGAGCCCGCACCGTCCCCGCCGCCCGGGCGACCGGTGCGGCGACGCCGACCTGGTGATCAGCCTGCGCGGGCGGTCGGAGGTCTACTCCGGGGGGCGCGTCCCCAGGTTCATGCTCACCGTGGTCAACATCGGCCGGTTCGACTGCACGGTGGACGTCGGGCCCCGCAAGGTCGAGGTGCGCGTCACCTCCGGCTCCGACCGCGTGTGGTCGACCGCCGACTGCGTGAGCGGCGAGGGCGCCGACGTGCGGCGACTGTCGCGCGGGGTGCCGCACGTGCGCATGGTCGGCTGGGACCGGCGCCGCTCGGGGCCCGACTGCCGCGCGGCCCGCCCGCGGGCGGCCAACGGCACCTACGTGGCGGCGGCGCGGCTGGGCGCGCTCAGGAGCCGCAAGGTCGTCTTCCACCTGCGCTGAAGGTCGTCTTCCACCTGCGCTGAGTGAGCCCTTCGGCGTCCCGGCCGCCGAGCGCACGCGCGGGTCAGACGTAGCGTTCGAGGATGGATGCCTCGGCCAGGCGGGAGAGGCCCTCGCGCACGCTGCGCGCCCGGGACTCGCCGACGCCGCCCACCGACTGCAGGTCGTCGGTGCTGGCCGCCAGGAGCTTCTGGAGGCCGCCGAAATGGTCCACGAGCCGGTCCACGACGCTCGCGGGCAGCCGGGGGACCTTGGCCAGCAGGCGGAACCCACGGGGGCTCACCGGGCTTTCCAGGGCCTCGGAGCCGGTGTGGCCGAGCACGTGGGCGACCGCCGTGAGGTCGAGCAGGTCGGAGGGGGACAGCAGGTCGAGCTCCGCCAGCGACTCGTCGACCCGGTGCGGCCCGGCGGGCAGGTAGTCGCGCATGATCAGGTCGCGGTCCTCCTCGACCCCGGCGACCAGCTCGGCGAGCTGAAGCGACAGCAGCCGGCCGTCGACGCCGAGCTCGACGACGTACCCCTCGATCTCGCCGGCGATGCGGCGCACCATCTCCAGCCGCTGGACGACGGCCGTCACGTCGCGCACGGTGACGAGGTCTTCGATCTCCAGGGCCGACAGCGTGCCGGACACCTCGTCCAGGCGCATCTTGTAGCGCTCGAGGGTCGCGAGGGCCTGGTTGGCCCTGGACAGGATCGCCGCGGACTCCTCAAGGACGTAGCGGACGCCTTCGAGGTAGAGGGCGATGATGCGCATGGACTTGCTGATGGTGATGACCGGGTAGCCGGTCTGGCGCGCCACCCGCTGGGCGGTGCGGTGGCGGGTGCCGGACTCGTTGGTCGGCAGCGAGGAGTCGGGGACGAGGTGGACGGCCGCCCGCAGGATCTTGCGGCCCGGGCGGTCGAGCACGATGGCGCCGTCCATCTTGGCCAGCTCGCGCAGGCGCGTCGCGGAGAACTCCACGTCGAGGGTGAAGCCCCCCGTGCAGACCTCCTCGACCTTCTGGTCGTGGCCGAGCACGATCAGGCCGCCGGTGTGGCCACGGAGGATGCGCTCCAGGCCGTCGCGCAGCTCGGTGCCCGGAGCGAGCATCGCAAGCGTGGATCTTCGCCGTTCGTCGATCCCCTTGTTGGTGTTTGCCACAGGGCCCCCGCTGGTCGCTGACGTCGCCCAGTTTACCGGCGAAGAGGCGGCCGTACCCGGACGCCGCTTCAGGTTACGTGGGTGAGCGCGTCCCATACGTTCTCGGCTTCGGTGACGTCGAAACCTTGGGAGAAGGTGGTCGTGCGGACGGGCGGGCGGGAGACGGGCACCGGCCGCAGGGACTCCTTGTCCGCCGCGGCGATCGCGGAAGGGGCCTGGTCGAGGGAGCCGGCGGGGATCAGGGCGCGGGTGAAGCCCAGGCGGGCGGCCTCGGCGACCCGCCGGCGGACGTCCCTGACCGGGCGCAGCTCACCGGCCAGGCCGACCTCGCCCAGCACGACGAGGCCGGGCGGCAGCGGGCGGTCGCCCGCCGCGCTGGCCACGGCCAGCATCACGGCGAGATCGACCGCGGGGTCGTTCAGGCGGATGCCGCCGACGGTCGCGGTGAACACGTCGCAACCGCTCAGCCTGGCGTTGAGCCGGCGTTCGAGCACCGCGAGGATCATCGTGACGCGGAAGGGGTCGAGGCCGGAGGAGGAGCGGCGGGGCTGCTGGGCCTCGGTGGGGCCGACGAGCGCCTGCACCTCGGCGGGCAGCGGGCGGGTGCCCTCGACGGTCACGGTGACGCAGGTGCCGGGGACCGGCTCGGAGCGCCGTGAGACGAACAGGCCGCTCGGGTCGGGCAGGCCGCGGATGCCGGCCTCGTCGAGGTCGAAGCAGCCGACCTCGTCGGTGGGGCCGAAGCGGTTCTTGATGCACCTGACCATGCGCAGCCGGGAGTGGCGGTCGCCCTCGAAGTGCAGGACGACGTCGACCAGGTGCTCGAGCACGCGGGGGCCGGCGATCGAGCCGTCCTTGGTGACGTGGCCGACCAGCACCGTGGACATGCCGCGCTCTTTGGCCAGCCGGACCAGGTTGCCGGTGACCTCGCGCACCTGGGTGACGCCGCCGGGCACGCCGGTGGCCTGGGAGGAGCCGATGGTCTGCACGGAGTCGACGATGAGCAGCCGCGGCTGGACCTTCTCGACGTGGCTGACCAGCGCGGAAAGATCGGTCTCGGCGGCGAGGTAGAGCTGGTCCTGGATGGCGCCGATGCGGTCGGCGCGCATGCGCACCTGGGCCGAGGACTCCTCGCCGGTGATGTACAGCACCGTCTCGTGGCGGGCGATGCTGGCCGCGGCCTCCAGCAGCAGGGTGGACTTGCCGATGCCCGGCTCGCCGGCGAGCAGGACGACGGCGCCCGGGACCATGCCGCCGCCGAGCACGCGGTCGAGCTCGCCGACGCCGGTGCTGCGCGCGCGGGCGAACTCGGCCTTGACCTGGCCGATGGGCACGGCGGGCGCGGTGACCGCGCCGCCCTGGACGACGTGGACCCCGGCGCGGGCGCCCTCTTCGTCGACCGTGCCCCATGCCTGGCACTCGCCGCAGCGGCCCACCCACTTGGTGGTGCGCCAGCCGCATTCGGTGCAGCGGTAGCCGGCCTTCTGCGTCTTGGTCATGCGGGGCACGTTATCGGCTGGGGCCGACAAACCTCACCGCGTGCGCCTCCCGTCCCCCGGCGCCCGTCGCATCACCGCAGGTGGGGCTCAGAACTCGCCTTCCAGGTCGGCGAGCAGGAGCCGCTTGGGCTTGGCGCCGATCACCTGGCGCACCACCTCGCCGTCCCGGTAGAGGTTCAGGGTGGGAAGCCCCAGCACCCCGTAACGGGAGGCGATCTCGGGGTGGTCGTCGAAATTGATCTTCGCCACGGTCAGCCGGTCGCCGTACTCGGCGGCGATCTCCTCCAGGATGGGGGCCACCATGCGGCACGGTGGGCACCATTCGGCCCAGAAGTCCACCAGCACGGGCTTGTCGCTGCGCAGGACCTGCTCGTCGAAGTTCTCGGCGGTCAATGTGATCATGATCGTGCTCCTCCGGTTCTCAGCGCGCATCCCGGGCACGCCTCGGCGAACTGCGCCGCCACCTCGGCGCGGCGCGCCAGCAGGGTGCGGATCTGGTCGTCTATCTCGGCGAGCTTTCGCCGGTAGACCTCGACGGACTCGGGACAGGCGTCGCCGGACCGGTTGCCGGCCCGCAGGCACTCCACGAACGGGCGGGCGTCCTCCAGCGTGAACCCGACGGTCAGCAGCGAGCGGATCTCGGTGACGAGCCTCAGGTCCGACTCGTCGTACTCCCGGTACCCGTTGGTCGAGCGCCGCGCCGCGAGCAGCCCCTGCTGCTCGTAGTAGCGCAGCGCCCGCGTGCTGACCCCCGCCCGCCTCGCCAGCTCTCCGATGCGCATCGGCCCTCCCTGATCCGCGCTCACGCTAACCCTTGACGCCAACGTCAAGGTCAAGCCCGGCAGTCCCGGCCAGGGGCGCCGCGGGCGGGGGCCGGGGTCAGTACCGGCGCCAGCGAAGGACGTTGGGGTAGTCGAGCTCCAGCCCGGGGGTGCGCGCGATGGCCTCCTCGGCGACGGCGGGGGCGAACTCGATGCGCAGCACCGCCTCCAGGTCGGCGCGGGAGGTGAAGACCATGCGCAGGTCGAGTTCGCGGCGCAGCCATCCCTGGCGCGTCCAGAACGCCTCGACGTCCCGCGCGGAGTAGGAGGGGACCGTGCGGCTGAACCAGTCGCCGAACGCCCCGCGGGTGGCGTCCAGGTCGACCACGAACGCCGCGCCGCCGCGCCGGACGACCCGCGACAGCTCGCGCAGGCCGGGCTCGCAGCCGGGCCCGAAGAAGTAGGCCCAGCGCGCCACCGCCACGTCGACGCAGGCGTCGGGCACCGGCAGGGCCTGGGCGGTGGCCGTGCGGACCGACACGCGCTCCAGGCCGCGGCAGCGTTCGGCGGCCAGCGCGGCCAGGCCCGAGTGCGGCTCGACGCCGACGACCTTGCTCGCGGTGGCGGCGTAGCCGGGCAGGTGGTAGCCGGTGCCGCAGCCGATGTCCAGCACGACGCCGCCGGTCCACGGCCTCAGGGCCGAGATGGCGGCGTCGACCGCCCCGTCGGGGTCGACGGCGCGGTTCTCCAGTTCGTAGGTGCGGGGGGAGTTCCAGATGTTCGGGCTTGGTATGGCCCCCTCGACGATCCGCGCCATGGGGACACCGTAGACCAGGCAGGATGTCCCCCGGACCGTTGTGATCCTGCTTCCATCGCGGGTTGCGGAGCGCCACCTGGACGTGACCCGGCTTAGGCTGGCAGTTGTGACCGACGTCATCCGCGTCCCGAACGCCAAGATCGCCTTGTCCACCGCGTCGGTGTATCCGGAGCGCACTCCGGACGCCTTCGAGCTGGCCGCGCGCCTTGGATACGACGGTGTCGAGGTCATGGTCGGCGCCGACCCCGTGAGCCAGGACATCGACGTGCTCGAGCGGCTCGTCGACCACTACCAGCTCCCGGTGCTGGCCGTGCACGCCCCCTGCCTGCTGGTCACCCAGCGGGTGTGGGGCCGCGACCCGTGGGCCAAGCTCGTGCGTGCACAGAAGGCCGCCGAGCGTCTCGGCGCGCAGACCGTCGTGGTCCACCCGCCGTTCCGGTGGCAGCGCGACTACGCCCGCGACTTCGAGACGGGCCTGGCCCGCATCCGCGAGGAGACCGACGTGGTCTTCGCGGTGGAGAACATGTTCCCGCTGCGCGCCCGCGGGGCCGAGGTGGTCCCCTACTCCCCGGGCTGGAACCCGATCGACCAGGACTACCCGCAGGTCACGCTCGACCTCTCGCACACCGCCGTCTCCGGTTCCGACGCGCTGGAGATGGCCGAGAAGCTCGGCGACCGCCTGGCGCACCTCCACCTGGCCGACGGCGTCGGCACCACCAACAAGGACGAGCACCTGGTGCCGGGCAGGGGCGCGCAGCCCTGCGCGCGCATCCTCGAACGCCTGGCCACCGCCGGGTACGGCGGCCTCATCGTCCTTGAGATCAATACGCGCAAGGCGGCCGGGCGCACCGAGCGCATCGACGATCTGGCCGAGGGCCTGGCCTTCGCGCGGCTCCACTTCGCCGCCTCCTCGAACGCGTGATGGTTCCATGGGGGGCATGAGTCACAGAACGTCCGGCCACCCCCGCGGGGGGCCGAGGTGAGCGTGGCCGGCGAGGTCGGCGCGGTCGGCGCGGACGGCGAACCCGTGGGCGCGCGCAAACCGGGCGCCGAGGGCACGCGCAAACCGGGCGCCGAGGGCACGCGTAAGCCGGGTCCTGAGGGCACGCGTAAGCCGGGCGCCGAGAGCGCGCGCAAGGCGGGCGCCGAGGGGGCGGCCTCCGGCGGCCGGCGGCCGGGCCGGCGGCGCGGCTCGGCGGACACCCGCGGCCAGATCGTGGCCGCCGCGCGGAAGATCTTCGCCGAGAAGGGGTACGACAAGGCGACGATCAGGGGCATCGCGCGCGAGGCCGAGGTCGATCCGGCCCTGGTCCACCACTACTTCGACACCAAAGAGGGCATTTTCGTCGAGGCGATGCAACTGCCGGTCGACCCGGGCACGATCATTCCCCTCATCCTCGAAGGGCCGCGCGAGGAGATCGGCGAGCGGCTGGTGCGGTTCCTGCTGACCATGACGGCCGACCCCGCCAACCGCGAGCCGATCCTGGCCATCCTGCGCAGCGCGATGACCAACGACCAGGTGCTGGTGACCATCCGCGAGTTCATGACCATGGCGGTGTTCAACCGGGTCGTGGAGCGGCTCGGCATCTCGCCGGTGCGCATGGAGGTCGGGTTCGCGCAGATGTTTGGCGTGGTGCTGATGCGGTACGTCCTCCGGTTGGAACCGCTGGCCTCGGCCGAGATCGACGAGCTGGTGGAGATCCTGGCCCCGACGCTCCAGCGCTATCTGGGCGACGACTGACCGGCGATCGGCAGAGCATTATCCAGAGCATTGTTCTAGCATCGGGTCCACCAAGGATGTCCGGCCCCTGCGTACCGGCGGTAAGTTACCGGCGAGTATCATACGGGTTGGCCATGCCGTCACCGTGGATGACCGGTGTGTCTACGCTGGGCAGCCGACGCCATAGTTTGGAGGACCCGTGCTCCTTGTAGCGATCATCGGGCTGGTGATGACCGCCGTGGCGGTCACGCTCGCAGGTCGCCGCGTGCGCTGGCTCTACAGCCTCGCCACCAGCGGCCAGCCCGCGCCGGAGCGGGTGCGGTACGCCAAGGAGAACCTCGGCGCCGAGCTCAGGGCGCAGCTCGTCGAGGTGTTCGCCCAGCGGAAGCTGCTCAAGTGGACGCCGTCGGGCGTCGCGCACTTCGTGGTGTTCTGGGCGTTCGTGATCCTCGCCACGGTCTATCTGGAGGCGTACGGGGCGCTCATCCAGGGGGCGGTGACCGGCAAGCCCGACTTCCACATCCCGCTGGTCGGCACCTGGCCGGTCCTCGGCTTCCTCCAGGACCTCATCGCCGTCGCCTGCCTTGCCGGCCTGGCCGCCTTCGCCGTCATCCGCGTCAGGAACTCGCCGAAGAAGCTCGGCCGCGACTCGCGCTTCTCCGGCTCCCACCTGGGCGGCGCGTGGCTGATCCTGTTCATGATCTTCAACGTGATCTGGTCGCTGTTCCTGTTCCGCGGCGCGGCGGTCAACACCGGCAACTTCCCCTACCGGTCCGGAGCCTTCGCCTCCGACGCCGCGGCCGCCCTGCTGCGCCCCCTCGGCGCGGGCGCCAACGAGCTGCTGGAGAAGGCCGGTCTGCTGCTGCACATCGGCGTCATGCTGGTGTTCCTGGTCATCGTGGTGAACTCCAAGCACCTGCACATCTTCACCGCCCCGCTGAACGTGGCGTTCTCCCGGCGCCCCGACGGCCTCGGCGCGGTGCCCGAGATGCGCAGCAACGGCAAGGCGCTCGACTTCGAGGAGGCCGACCCCGACACCGACGTCTTCGGCCGCGGCAAGATCGAGGACACCACGTGGAAGGGCTTCCTCGACTTCTACACCTGCACCGAGTGCGGCCGCTGCCAGTCGCAGTGCCCGGCGTGGAACACCGACAAGCCGCTCTCGCCCAAGATGCTGATCCTCGACCAGCGCGACCACGCCATGGCCATCGCCCCGTACCTGCTGGCGACCGAGGAGGAGCGGGCGAACCTCCCCGAGGACGTCCTGGCCCTGGCGGGCAAGCCGCTGGTCGGCGAGGAGGGCGTCATCCACCCCGACGTGCTGTGGTCGTGCACCAACTGCGGCGCGTGCGTCGAGCAGTGCCCGGTGGACATCGAGCACATCGACCACATCATCGACATGCGCCGCTACCAGGTCATGATCGAGTCGAGCTTCCCCTCCGAGGCGGGCGTCATGCTCAAGAACCTCGAGAACAAGGGCAACCCGTGGGGCGTGTCCGAGATGAAGCGCGCCGAGTGGATCGAGGAGCTGGCCGCGCGCGAGGTCGACCCGATCGAGGTCCAGGTCATCGACGAGAAGGTCCCCGACGACCTGGAGTACCTCTTCTGGGTCGGCTGCGCCGGAGCCCTGGAGGACCGCGCGAAGAAGACCACCAAGGCGGTCGCCGAGCTGCTGCACATCGCCGGGGTGAAGTTCGGCGTGCTCGGCCCGATGGAGGCATGCACGGGCGACCCGGCCCGCCGCCTGGGCATGGAGTTCCTGTTCAACATGCTCGCCCAGCAGAACATCGAGACGCTGAACGAGGCCGGGGTCAAGAAGATCGTCGCCACCTGCCCGCACTGCTTCAACACCCTGGCCAACGAATACCCGCAGCTCGGCGGCATGTTCGAAGTGGTGCACCACACCCAGCTGCTGGCCAAGCTGGTCGAGGAGGGCAGGCTCACCCCGATCACCCCGATCGAGGAGAAGATCACCTACCACGACCCGTGCTTCCTCGGCCGCCACAACAAGGTGTACGCCCAGCCGCGCGACATCATGGCCAAGGTGCCGGGCGTCCAGACCCAGGAGATGCACCGCTGCAAGGACCGCGGCTTCTGCTGCGGCGCGGGCGGGGCGCGCATGTGGATGGAGGAGCGCATCGGCAAGCGCATCAACACCGAGCGGGTGGACGAGGCGCTGACCACCGACCCCGACACCGTCTCGACCGCCTGCCCGTTCTGCCTGGTCATGCTGGGCGACGCCATCAACGAGAAGAAGAACAACGGCCAGGCCAAGGAGTCCCTTGAGGTGGTCGACGTCGCGCAGCTCCTCGTCACCTCCGTGAAGGGCCGGCCGGTCAAGGCCTGACGCCGCTCGACCTGGGATGTGACCTGCGGAAACGGCCCTGCCTGCCCGGCGGTAGGCGGGGCCGGAAAACCTTTCTCCACATAACGGGGAAATCACGGTAACCTCAACGCGCGGGGCTCAATCGACGGGGAGGGGCTACGGTGCGCGTTGTCGTTACCGATGCCGAGGTCACCTTGGCCGACGTCCTCTCCCTCCGCGTGTCCATCGAGCACCCCCTCCCCGAGGGCACGCGGCTCGTCCTGCGCCAGCGGGGCACCGGAAGCGAGGCCAAGGTCGTTCTCGGCACGCCGGGAGCGGAGGCGCGCGACGCCTCGGTCGCGGTGTCGCTGACCCCGCTCGGCCTGGCCCCCGGCCGGTGGGACACCTACCTCGAGCACGACGGCGGCCTCGGCGACGGCGAGCCCGCCCGGCGCACCCGCATGCACTGCGTCGATCCGGGCTTCTCGCTCGACCGGCTGGACGCCTACGCGCTGAGCCGCCGCACCATGGCCTACCGCGCCTACCGCACCCTCAACGGCTACCTGGCGCTGAAGATCTCCCCGGCCGAGCCGGTCGCCGACGTGCGCGCGGTGTGGTTCCGCGAGGGCCGCTTCGAGGTCACCGGGCTGCTGGCCTACACCGGTTTCGACGACGACGACGCCCACCGCACCGCCCGCCTCGCCCTGCGCAGCACCTCCGGCCCCGACACGGCCGTGACCGCCGCCGCCACCGTGCAGGGCGTGCGTTTCCACGCGGCGCTGTCGCTGTGCGACGTGATCGCGGCCACGCCCGAGTACGAGGGGCTGTGGGCCCCGTCCCTGGAGGTGGACGGGCTGGAGACGCCGCTGCCGCTCGGGGCGCGCATCGACGATGTGGACGGCAAGCGCCGCCGCGTGCACTATCCCGATACCAGCGTCGACGGCGTGCCGGTCCGGCCGTGCTACACCGTGGACGACGAGCTCCGTCTCGAGGTGGGCGGGTGAAGATCTGCTTCCTGGTCCCCTCCGCGTACGGCATGCGCGGCGACACGCGCGCGGTGCTCAACCTCGCGACCGAGCTCGCCGGCCGCCACGAGGTAGAGATCATCAGCGTCCGCAGGGTGCGCGAGGCGCCGTTCTTCCCGGTGGACCCGCGCATCGCGCTGCGCTGGCTGATCGACGCGCGCCCTGGAGTGCGCCATCTGCTGCCCCGCGGCCAGATGCGCACCGAGGTGGCGCTGTGGCGCACTCTGCGCGGCCTGCGCGGCGATGTGCTGGTGACCACCAGGCCCGGCCTCAGCGTCCAGGCCGCCCGGCACGTCCCCCGCGAGACCCTGCGCATCGCTCGCGAGTGGAGCCGCCCCGCGGTGCCCGCGCCCGTGCGGCGGTTCTATCCCAAGCTGGACGCCGTGGTGGCCTCCACCGAGGCGACCGGCGAAGAGATGATCCGCCTGCTGGACGGCGCCGGTGATCCGCCGGTGCTCGTCGTCCCCGACGCGCTCCCGCCGGCGCCCTGGCCGCGCTCGCGCATGGACAACCGCATCGTCTCGGCCGGCGGGCGGTGGATGCCGGGCAAGTCGTTCGACCGGCTCATCCGCGCGTTCGCCATCGTGGCCGACAAGCGTCCCGACTGGCGGCTGCGCCTGTACGGTGGCGGCCCCGAGGAGAAGCGGCTGCGGGCGCTGGTCGGCGAGCTGAACCTGCACAACAACGTGTACTTCATGGGCACCACCCCTGATCTGCAGGGGGAGTTCGCCAAGGCGTCCATCGTGGCCGTCACCTCCCATGCCGAGACGCCGGGCATGACGGTCATCGAGGCGCTCGCCTGCGGCGTCCCGGTGGTCGGGTTCGAGGGGGCCCGGGGGTTCGGGGAGTTCGTGACCCCCGGCCGCGACAGCGTGCTGGTGCCCTCGGGCGAGGGAGAGATCGGCGCGTACGCCTCGGCGCTGCTGGCGCTGATCGACGACGAGCGCCGCCGCATGGCGCTGGCGGCGGGGGCGCGCGAGTCGGCCGCGGAGCACGCCGCGCCGGCCATCGCCGCCCGCTGGGAGTCGCTGGTGGAGGGCCTGAGAGCCCGCGTCTGAGCAGCGCGGGAGCCATACCCCGAACAGGTATCGTGGACGGTATGCATGGGTACAGCGGTGACAAGCAGGCCTATCTGACCAGGCTCCGGCGCATCGAAGGCCAGATCCGCGGGTTGCAGCGCATGGTCGAGGAGGACTCCTACTGCATCGACGTCCTCACCCAGGTGTCGGCGGCCACGCGCGCTCTGCAGGCGGTGGCGCTGGGGCTGCTGGAGGACCACATCGGGCACTGCGTGCGGGACGCCATCGACGCCGGGGGGCCAGAGGCCGACGAGAAGGTCAAGGAGGCGTCGGCGGCCATCGCCCGGCTGGTGCGCTCCTAGCCGGGCCGGCGACCGGCACGCGCCGTCGCGCAAGGCCCGCCCGGTCCAGGGTGGGGAGACCGGCTGGAGGCGCCGCGCGCCGTCCACGCGGCCGTCCGCGGGACGGGTGAGGCTAGTGCGGCGGGTGGGCGCACGGCCCGGGTGGACTAGTCCGCAGGGGACGTGTGAGGGGGGCTCAAGGGGCCCGCTCACAAAACCGTCCCGAACTCCGGGGGAGTCCGGGACCAGTTCTGAGAGCTACTTCAGTGGCTCACCGAAGTCCGCAACCCGAGCGCGTTGTCGAGCTCATCCAACGTCAGCTCTCGCTCGCTGACAGCGACGGCGCTGAGCACCTCCGCGTAGAGCGCGATCTCGTCCAACGCGACACGGTCATGGACCCTTGAGTCCAGATAATCGTGCCCCACCGCGTCGTCCTTCCTTCCGCAGCCCACACCCTCTTCGAGGTTACGGCCGGGTGGCTTTCCACGACATGGCCCATCGGGACCATTCGTCACACCCGCCCGTGTCCTCGTGGAACCATTTCCCCGTTCCGAGATCACAATTCCGTCAAATCTGCAGATCAGGGGGCGGGGAATGATATACGCGAGGTAAGCAGGAAATAACCCTATAAACCGTTTAGATCTGGCCGGCGGGATCAGGAGTGGCGTATCCATTCCGCTGAGGTCGCTGGGACGGAGGGCGCCGGGTCGTCCCGCTCGTGGATCAGGCAGGTCACCGTGGCCGAGGACGTGGGGAAGCCGCGCGGCGGCGGGGCCGTTCCGGTGACACGGCACCAGGCGAGCCCCGAGGCGTAACCGGCTCCCAGCAGAGCCGCGGCCGAGGCCCGGTCGGGCGGACGAAGCGGGGCGGGCGGCTCGCCGTCCCGCGGCCAGCAGCCCCGCAACGGGTGACCCGGATCGGTGAGCGCCGCGTGGAAGGCGCGCCGCAACTCCGGATCCAGCCACGGATAGAGCTGTGGCGCCACGCCCGGCGCCACGGCCTGGACGTCCGCGGCGAGCAGCGAGGCGGCCACCGCCCGCGGGTCGGCGCCGTGGACCTCCACGAACGACAGCGCCTCCACCAGGTCGTAGAGCATGTGGCGCAGGTGCCGGCCGGGCGAGGACTCCGCCTCCAGGGCGCCCCCGAGATGCGGCGGGCAGCGCGCGAGCCACGCCCGCCGCGCCGCCTCGGCGTCGCCTGCCGGGTGGTCCAGCCACGGCCGCGCCCGCAGCGGCTCCACCATCGCCAGCAGCGCGGCCGCTCGGGGCGCGAAGCGGGGGTCGGCGAGCAGCACTCGGGCGGTGCCCGCGAGCTGCCCGGCCACGCGCACCGCCGCGCCCGCCCCGCGCGCCAGCCGCTCGATGTAGAGGGCGGTCAGCGCCGAGAGCGGCATCGGGGGCAGCCAGCGCACCCAGTCGTCGCCCGGCAGCGGGCGGGAGAGGAACTCCCCGAACATCGACAGCAGCACCTCGTTGCCGTCGAACGCGGGGGCGTACGCGCACCACATGATCGTCCCCCACATCGCGGCGACCGGGGCCGTGACGTCGGGGTGGAACACCTCGCGCAGCGGCCCCGTGGAGAAGGGGGCCTCCTCCTCCCTGGCCGCGCGGGCGACGTCCAGCAGAGCCCGTATGCGCTCGGTCATGTCGCGCGGCACGTCGGGGCCGACGAACGCCTGCGTGGAGCCGCGGTCGAAGGCCAGGTCGGCGGCGGAGGGCAGCAGGTCCTGCGGAACGGGCGGCGCCGGGTGGGCCGGGGTCGCGGCGGCGCGGACGCGCGGGGCGGCGGGCGGGGCCGACAGGTGCCACAGCCCGTCCTGGGCGTCGTGGCGGTGCCAGCGGGCGTGCGTCCCGAACAGCCAGCAGGCGCCGTCGGGGGTGCGCAGCAGGCGCGCGGCCATCGCCTGCGCCTGCGTGGGTGCGGGGACGTCCGCCCACCGCGGGTCGGCGACCATGGCGCGGACATCCCGCTCGATCGCCTCGAAAGGGTCCCACTGCACGGCCGCCATGCTACTGGGGGCAGGTCACGGGGACCCGGGTGTCGCACCGCGGTCCGCCCCCGGCGCGACGGGGCCGGCTCAGGCTCCGGGGGGCAGAGGAGAGGCGGCGCGGTGGCGGGCGGCCTTGGCCATGTAGGTGTCGGGCGTGCGGGCGAAGCCCGCCCTGTCGTCGTCGGTCAGCTCGCGCACGATCTTCCCTGGCACCCCGGCGACCAGCACCCCGGCGGGGATCTTCTTGCCGGGGGTGACCACGCAGCCCGCCGCGACCAGCGAGCCCGCGCCGATCGTGGCGCCGTTCAGCACGACCGCGCCGATGCCGACCAGCGCGCCCCTCTCGACGCGGGCGCCGTGCACGACGGCGCGGTGGCCGAGGCTCACGCGGTCCTCCAGCACGGCGGGCAGGCCGGGGTCGGCGTGCAGGCAGCACAGATCTTGGATGTTGCACTCGTCGCCGACCTCGATGGCCTCGGCGTCGCCGCGCAGCACCGAGCCGTACCAGACGCTGGTGCCCCGCCCGAGCCGCACGCGGCCGACAACCACGGCCGTCGGGGCGATGTAGGCCTCGGGGTGGACGGCGGGCACGGCCTCGCCGAGCGCCGCGATGTAGGGCGCGGCCGGGGAGGTGCCCGGACCGGAGAGGGGCCGCTCGCTCATGTCATCGATGATCTCACGTGCGGCTCGGCCGGTTTCCCGCCTCACCGGCGACAGGCGCTCATCAGACCGCAACAGGTCAGGCGTTCGGGTTGCGGACTTGGGCAGATGGCAGGAAAGTCGTGTCCTGACGTGACGTGACCGAAGCACGACCCCCACTCGATTCAAGACCCCCAGGGCTCAGCCATGACGAACCAGCACGACAGCTTCCCCGACATGATGCACGAGGACCTCGGCTTCGAGGTGGTGATGCGTGGATACAGCCGCCGCCAGGTGCACGATCACATGGTCCGAACGCGCAACCAGATTCGTGACCTGGAGGAACGGCTGGCGCGCGCCATCGATCAGGCCGAACAGGGCCGCGTCGAGCTCGCCGAGGCCCGCCGCCGCCTGGCCGAGGCCCCGCAGGACTACGACGAGCTCGGCCAGCGGCTGAGCCAGATCCTCAAGCTCGCCGAGGAGGAGGCGATCTCCAAGCGCGAGACGGCCGACACCGAGGCCGCCAAGGTGCGCGAGGAGGCCGCGGCCGAGGCCGAGCGCATCCTCACCGCCGCCCAGGCCGAGGCCGAGCGCCGGGTGGCCGAGGCCACCAACGCCGCCGAGCGGCTGCTGGCCCAGGCCGGGTCGGACGCCGAGGAGACCCTGGGGGCCGCGCGCGCCGAGTCCGACGAGACGCTGCGCAACGCGCGGGCCGAGGCCGACCGCGCGCTCACCGCCGCGCAGCACGAGGCCGAGCGGCTGGTGTCGGAGGCCAATGCCCAGGCCGAGGCCACGCTCGGCTCGGCCAAGGCCGAGTCCGAGGCCACGCTGAAGGCCGCGCGCCAGCGGGCGGCGTCGCTGGACGAGCACACCGGCACGAGGGTGACCTTCCTCACCGACACCCACACCGAGGTCATGCGCCGGCTCAACGAGATGGGCTCGGTGCTGACCGACCTGCTGCGGCGCGAGGCGAACGCGGGGGCGCTGATCGACGAGGCCGCCGTGCTGCCGCCCGCGCCGCCGGTGGGTTCGGCCGAGGACCTTCACCAGGGCGGGGCCCCGGCCGCCGAGGAGATCGACGCGGTCCGCGTCGTCCTGGACGACGCCGACAGCCCCCACGGCCCCGACGGCCCCGCGCGGCCGGGCGGCGCCGCCGAGGGGGAGGACGCCCAAGCGGGCCACGAGAGCGCGCAGGACGGCTCCGAGGGCGCCGGCGAGCATGACAAGGGCGACGAGCGTCACGGGCGCGACGAGGGCGGCCTGGGCGCCGAGCAGGGCCCGCCGGCCGAGCAGGGCTCGCGGGACGTCTTCGCGTCGCACTCGGGCCCGCAGGACGCCTTCGCTCCGCGCGGCGGCTCGCGCGGCGGCCTCGTCGGGCACCATGGCGACGATCAGCCGGAGGACGCCGTGTTCGGGCGCCCGGTCTTCGACGCCGACGGCGGCGTCCTGGACGCTCAGCAGAGCGTCCAGGTCGTGGCGGGGGACGATGACGCGCACGACGTCCGGCGCGGCAACGACCACGAGACCTCGAAGGGCCGCATCCGCGGCTTCTTCGAGGACTCCGACGTCCACTCCGGCGGCGGTCACCAGCGCTGAGGTGGCGGAAACCTCCGCCCCCGATCGGGTCGGAGGTTTCCGCTTCCCTCATGCCGGCGCCCGCCGATCAGCTCTCCTGGTCGGCGGCGCCGGCGGCCGTGCCCGGGTCCCCTTCGCCAGGGGCCCCGGGCGGTCCTGATCCCCACGCCGGGGAGGCGCCCGGCTCGCCGGTCCCTCCCTGGCCGGTGGAGGCCCGCGTCGGTCCCGCCTCGCCGGTGAGGCCGGACCGCTGGTCGAGGCCGGGGATGAGCCGGCGCTGTTCGAGCAGGCGCTCGCGCAGGCCGGCGGGGTCGTCGGCGTCGATGGTCATCGCGCCACCCGCGTCGCGTTCATGTTCGGTGAGCAGGTGGTGCCGGGTGGCCCACCACCTTCCCGCGTCGCTCCTCCAGATCGTCCAGTCGGGGAACTCCCGGGCGATTTCGGCGAGGTGCCGGTCGAACGACATCCCGTCCACCCTTCCCGCGGCGAGGGGCCAGGTCGGTACCTTTCCCCTTCACGTTGCGGGACATCTCTAGAGAAATCAATGTTCGGGTGGGACAGGTCAACCTAACGCTTGACATTTCACCTTGACTCAGGCGTCGAAGTCGTACTGAAGTACGTACGACGCGGCGTCCATGATCATGGTGTTGAGCTCCACCGCTGCGCCTCCGGCGGCGTACGCGGTCCGGCAGACGACGATCACCGGCGTCCCGGCGGACAGGGAGAGGCGGGCCGCCTCCTCCGGCGCGGGCATCCGGGCGCGCACCTCCTCGGTGAAGTGCACCGGCGCGTGCCCGAGGTCGCGCAGCCGCGCGTAGACCCCGCCCGGGCCGGTGTCCGGCTCCGTGATCGCCGACCCGGCGACCAGCTCGGCCGGAAAGCAGGAGGCCGCGAGCTGCACCGGCCGGCCGTCGACGGAGTAGCGCCGTCGCCGCACCCAGACCTCGTCGCAGCCGAGCGCCCGCGCAGCGTCCTCGTCCGCCGTCTCACGGGCGACCGTCAGATCGTCCACCGCGTACGGCCGGCCGCCGGCGTCGCCGTCCCAGATGGCCCGGCCCGTCCCCCACTGCTCGCGGGACAGCCGGCGCGAGCCGTGCCTGCGGATCGGCCGGAACTGCCGCACGTACACCCCCGAGCCCCGGCGCGGCACGGCCACGCCCTCGTTGATGAGCACCGACAACGCCTGCCGTGCCGTCGCGCGGGCGATGCCGTACTCGGCCATGAGGGCGTTCTCGCCCGGTAGGCGATCCCCATCGCGCAACTCGCCCGCCTGGATCGCCTGGCGCAGGCGATCGGCGATGCGGCGATAGATCGGGGGGTCGTGAGGTACCGGGGATTGCATCACGCTCTATCACCCTCAGTCACCAACGCGGTCCGCGTCTCCAGAGAACTTGCCCCGCCTTGTCCACGATCGCACAGATACTCAGGTTGGTCCCGTGCTTCTTTTGAGCGGATCGTGCCCGTGTGGTGATCTCCGGGGTCTTTCGTGCCTCGTTTACCGTGGACCGGTCCCGGCCGCCGTCCGGCCGGCCCGCCACGGCCGCGTCGCCAGCGCGGCCAGCACGGCGCCCGCGGTGTTGAGCAGGACGTCGTCGGCGGAGGAGACCCGGCCGAGGCGCAGGCCGTACTGCAGCGCCTCGACGATGAGCGACAGCGCGGCGGCGAGCAGGCCGATCCGCCAGAGGGGGGCGAAGCGCGCCGAGCGGATCGGCAGCAGGGCGCCGAGTGCGGCGAACACCAGCAGATTGCCTCCGACCTGCGCGAACATCGCTCCGAACGGCCCGCGCGCCAGCTCGGCGAGATCGCGCAGCGGCACCAGGCTGACGCCCGGAGCGGTGCCAGGGGTGAGGATCATCCACACCCAGGGGAGGGTCCCGGCGACGATGAACACATCGGCGTAGGCCGTCCGCGCGGGGTGGGGATGCCCCTGACGCGCCCGCCGGCGGGCGAGCAGGTGAGCCGCGGCGACGGCGGCAGGCAGCAATACAAGTGTGGCTACTACGACATATCTCCAGAGCTGCCATTCGAGCCGCATGTGGGCCATTTTCCCGGATGGCGCGCCGCGGCGGGCGCCTGATCGACGGGCGCGGCGGGTGGGCCTGAGTAACAGGAAGGTGGCTCCGGAGCAAGGAGCGCGCGCCCGTACTCCAGGCGTGCGGGGCCCGCCGGGCGTCACGCAGGGTGACCCGCCGGGGGTCACCCAAGGTGAGACACGGGCAAGGCAGAGGCGTCGCCGGGGCGTATTGACAGCGGCCCACCTGGGACGCAGTCTGTTGCGCATAGTGAGTTCCGTTCCGTCATCATCAACTTCAGGGGTGACCGCGGTGATTCCCGCCTGCCCCCTCGCGGCACCGTCGCGGGGCGAGGCCCACCGGCTCGACATCGGCGCACCGGCAGCGGCCCGGCGGACGGGGAGCGGCGCGTGACCACCCCCAGCCTGCTGGCCACCCTGCCCGGCCGCTTCTACACCGACCAGGACGTCTTCGCCCTGGAGCAGCGCCGGATCTTCGAGACGATGTGGTTCTGCGCGGCCCGCGCCGACGACCTGGACGGGCCCGGGGCCTTCCGCACGGTGCAGGTGGGGCGCGAGAGCGTCATCGTCAGCCGCGCCGAGGACGGATCGGCGCGCGCGTTCCTGAACGTCTGCCGGCACCGCGGCGCCCGGCTGTGCGCCGAGGAGTCCGGCCGGGTCCGCCGGGCCTTCCAGTGCCCCTACCACGCCTGGGCCTACGACCTGGACGGCACGCTGATCGCCGCCCCGAACCTCAGCACGATGCCCGACATCGACCGCGTCGAGTACGGCCTGGTCACGGCGCATGTGCGCGAATGGCTCGGATACGTGTGGGTGTGCCTGGCCGACGAGCCGCCCTCCTTCGAGCAGGACGTCCTCGGCGCGGTGGTGACCCGGCTCGGCGACCTGGCCTCGATCGAGAACTACGGGGTGGAGAAGCTGAAGGTCGGCCGCAGGATCGTCTACGACGTCCGGGCCAACTGGAAGCTCATCGTCGAGAACTTCATGGAGTGCTACCACTGCGCGACCATCCACCCCGAGCTGACCGCGGTGCTGCCGGAGTTCGCCGACGGGTACGCCGCCCAGTACTTCGTGGGCCACGGCGCGGCGTTCGGCGGCGGCGTCGAGGGGTTCACGGTGGACGGCTCGCCGGGGGTCGACCGCATCCCGACGGTGAGCCGGGAGCAGGACCGCCGCTACTACGCGATCACCATCAGGCCGCAGGTGTTCGTCAACCTCGTCCCCGACCACGCCATCGTGCACCGCATGTTCCCGCTGGCCGCCGACCGCACGGTGGTGGAGTGCGACTGGCTGTTCCTGCCGGAGGTCGTGGCCGGCGGCCGGGACATCGGGCCGTCGGTCGAGCTGTTCCACAAGGTCAACGTGCAGGACTTCGACGCGTGCGAGCGCTGCCAGCCGGCGATGGGCTCGCGGGTCTACGCGCGCGGCGGCGTCCTGGTGCCGAGCGAGCACCACATCGCCGAGTTCCACCAGTGGGTCGCCGGGCGCCTCGAGCCGCCGGGCCGGCCCGCCGGATGAGCAGGCCCGGCCCGGGGCACCCGGAGAAGCCGAGCCTGGCCGCGTCACCGGACGAGCCGAGCGGGGCCGGCCCGCGTCACCGGGTCAGCCGGAGTAGCCGAGCCGGTGGCTGATGTCGGCCGCGCCGCCGACCAGCACCGGGGCGACCTCGTGCATGCGCTCCTCGCTGAACCGGTAGGCGGGCCCGGACGCGCTGACCGCCGCCACGACCTCCCCGTCATAGGACCGGACGGCGGCGGCCATGGCGTTCAGCCCGATCTCGTACTCCTCCACGGTGACGGCGTACCCGCGCGTCCTGGCCTCGGCGAGCTGGGGCAGGAGGTCGTCGGCCGAGGTGATGGTGGCGGGGGTGTAGCGGGCCAGGCCCGCCGCCGCCAGCAGCCGGTCGCGGTGGCGCTGGTCGAGGTGGGCGAGCAGCATCTTGCCGCTGGAGGTGGCGTGCAGGGGGGTGAGCTGGCCGACCCAGTTGTAGGCGGTGACCGCCGACGGGCCGCGCACCTGGTCGAGGTTGACCGCGTAGTGGGAGCGCACGACGGCGATGTTGACGGTCTCGCCGATCTCCTCGGCCAGGCGGCGGCAGACCGGGCGTCCCTGCTGGGTGAGGTCGAGCCGGGAGGCGACGCCGCCGGCCAGGCGGATGACGCCGAAGCTCAGGCGGTACTTGCCGCGGTCCTCGGCCTGTTCGACGAGGTTCCTGGCCTCCAGGGCGCCGAGCAGCCGGAAGGCGGTGGACTTGTGGACACCGATCTCGGCGGCGATCTCGCTGACGCCGGCCTCGCCGCGCTGGGAGAGGATCTCCAGCACGCTGATGGCCCGGTCGACCGACTGCACGCCGGCCGAGGATTCGTTGCCCATAGCCCCGGACTGTAGGGGGTCGGCGTACCGCCGTCCATTTACGCCGCCGCCCGACGATGGTTGCGCAGGCCGCAACCTTGTGCGTCAATCGCTACAACGCAACGCGCGCCATTTCTCCGCATATGCCGGGATATTGGCGATGAGAGCGAGACGAGGGCTTACATGTACGACTTCGTCATCGTCGGTGGTGGCTCGGCCGGATGCGTTCTCGCGAACCGGTTGTCCGCCGATCCGTCCGTCCGGGTGCTGGTCCTGGAAGCCGGACGCTCCGACTTCCCCTGGGACGTCTTCATCCACATGCCCGCCGCGCTGATGTTCCCCATCGGCAGCCGGTTCTACGACTGGAAGTACGAGTCCGAGCCCGAGCCCCACCTGAACGGCCGCCGCGTCTACCACGCGCGCGGCAAGGTGCTGGGCGGGTCGAGCAGCATCAACGGCATGATCTTCCAGCGCGGCAACCCGCTGGACTACGAGCGCTGGGCGGCCGACCCCGGAATGGAGACCTGGGACCACGCCCACTGCCTGCCCTACTTCAAGCGCATGGAGAACTGCACCGCCGACCCCGGCACGGCCTTCCGCGGCCATGACGGGCCGTTGGTGCTGGAGCGCGGCCCGGCGGACGGCCCGCTGTTCACCGCCTTCTTCGAGGCCGCGCGGCAGGCCGGATATCCGCTCACCGACGACGTGAACGGCTACCGCCAGGAGGGCTTCGCGCCGTTCGACCGGAACATCCGCCGCGGGCGCCGCCTGTCGGCCGCGCGGGCGTACCTGCACCCGGTGAAACGGCGCCCCAACCTGACGGTCAGGACCCGGGCGCTGGTCACCCGCGTGCTGTTCGAGGGCGGGCGCGCGGTCGGCGTGGAGTGCGACGGGCGCACCGTGCGGGCCGGCGAGGTGATTCTGTGCGGCGGCGCCATCAACACACCGCAGCTGCTCCAGCTCTCCGGCGTGGGCGACGCCGGTGAACTGCGGGCCGCGGGCGTGCGGCCCGTCCACAACCTGCCCGGCGTGGGGGAGAACCTCCAGGACCACCTGGAGGTCTACGTCCAGTACGGCTGCCGGCGGCCGGTGTCGATGCAGCCGGCGATGAAGTGGCGCAACCGGCCGTGGATCGGCGCGCGGTGGCTGTTCCTGCGCAGCGGACCGGGCGCCACCAACCACTTCGAGGCGGGCGGCTTCGTCCGGGGCAACGACGAGGTGGCCTACCCCAACCTGATGTTCCACTTCCTGCCGGTCGCGGTGCGCTACGACGGCTCGGCCCCGGCCGGCGGCCACGGCTACCAAGTGCACATCGGGCCCATGTACTCCGACGCGCGCGGCTCGGTGAAGATCAAGAGCCCCGACCCCCGGGTGCGGCCGGCGCTGCGCTTCAACTACCTGTCCACCGGCCAGGACCGCCGCGAGTGGGTCGAGGCCGTCCGGGTGGCCAGGGACATCCTCAACCGGCCGGCCATGGAGGAGTTCAACGCGGGCGAGCTGTCGCCGGGGCCGTCCGTGCGCACCGACCAGGAGATCCTCGACTGGGTCGCCCGCGACGCCGAGACCGCCCTGCATCCCTCCTGCACCGCCCGCATGGGCGTCGGGGAGGGCGCCGTGGTGGACCCGCTGAGCATGCGGGTGCACGGCCTGGAAGGACTGCGGGTCGTGGACGCCTCGGTGATGCCGTACGTGACCAACGGCAACATCTACGCGCCGGTCATGATGGTCGCCGAGAAGGCCGCCGACCTCGTGCTCGGCAACACGCCCCTGCCGCCGGAGCGGGTGGAGTTCTACCGGCACCCCGGTCGCGCCGGCGCGCCGCCCGGCCACGCGCCCGCTCCGTCCGGGTGACCAGGGCCGGGCCGGACTCACGTGCGCGCCCGGGTGGAGGTGCGTTTTCCGGTCGCCAAGCGAAACGCGGCAAGCCTTGACCGGGGCGCGTACGGGAGGGACGATCTGTTCCTCGTTGAGCATTCTGATGCGCGATACGCAACCGAATCCGCGAACGGAGAGGTCCGTGCCGGAGCCCTGTTCCGCCGTCCGTCCCCGGAAGCCGGCCCCCGCCCCTCGAACCGCGAGGTGACCATGACCGCGACGTCGCAGGCCGAGCCCTCCCCGCCCCCGGAGGCGGTGACCCTCGACGTGCGCGGCCTGTGGAAGGTCTTCGGCGCGCGGGCCGGCCGGGTGGCGGGCACGCCGCTCGCCGAGCTGTCGCGGGCCGAGCTCAAGGAGCGCACCGGCTGCGTCGCCGCGGTGCGCGACGTCTCCTTCTCCGTGCGGCGCGGCGAGGTCTTCGTCGTCATGGGCCTGTCCGGCTCGGGCAAGTCGACGCTGGTGCGCTGCCTGACCCGGCTGGTCGAGCCGACCGCCGGCGAGGTGCTGCTGGACGGGCGGGACATCCGCAAGGCCGGCGACCGGGAGCTGCGCGAGCTGCGCCGCCACCGGTTCGCCATGGTGTTCCAGCACTTCGGCCTGCTGCCGCACCGGCGGGTGCTGGACAACATCGCCTACGGCCTGGAAATCCAGGGCCAGGGCAGGCAGGGGCGCTACGCGCGCGCGACGCGGATGCTTGAGCTGGTCGGGCTGGCCGGGTACGGCGAGTCCTACCCCGACCAGCTCTCCGGCGGCATGCAACAGCGCGTGGGCCTGGCCCGCGCCCTGGCGGTGGACCCCGAGGTGCTGTTCTTCGACGAGCCGTTCTCGGCCCTCGACCCGCTGATCCGCCGCGACATGCAGAACGAGGTCGTCCGCCTGCACCGCGAGGTCGGCAAGACGATGATCTTCATCACCCACGACCTGAGCGAGGCGCTCAAGCTCGGCGACCGCATCCTGGTCATGCGCGACGGCGAGATCGTCCAGGTAGGCACCCCGGACGAGGTGGTCGGGGCGCCCGCCGACGACTACGTCCGCGCGTTCGTGCGGGACGTATCCCGCGCCGACGTGCTCACCCTGCGCTGGATCATGCGCCCGCCCGAGGACGGCGACGCGCTGGACGGCCCCGAGCTCGGGCCGGACGTCGTCATCAAGGACGCCGTGCGCACCGTCCTGCGCGCCGACCGGCCCGTGCGGGTCGTCCAGGACGGGGCGCTGCTCGGCCTGGTCGGCGGCGCCGAGATGCTGGAGGTGATCGCCGGATGAGCGCCGGCGAGGTGACCGCGCGATGACCGCGACCACGGCGCCCCGCCGCCGGCCGGCGTGGTCCCGGCCGTACCTGCTGCTCGGCATCCTGGCCGTCTGGGTGGCGCTGTGGGCCGCCTTCCGCGGGCAGGGCACCCTCCCGCTGGACGGCGCCGAGCTCACCCCGCTGCACGTGCGCATCGGCCGGATCGCCGAGGCCGTCGACAACGGCCGTAATGAGAGCCCGCTGTTCCTCTACTTCGTCAACTACGTGCGGCTGTTCATCGACGACCTGGTCACCTTCGTCCAGGCGCTGCTCAGCCGGCCCTCCTTCGGCCGCCCGGTGCCGGTGGTCGGCTGGCTCGGCGTCACCGGCATCGCCGGGGCGCTCACCCTGCTCTACGGCAACCTCCGGGTGGCGGCGCTGACCGTCGCCGGGTTCGTCTCCTTCGGGCTGCTCGGCCTGTGGGAGGAGAGCATGGACACGCTGGCGCTGACGCTGGCCGCCGTCCTGCTGTCGCTGGCCGCGGGCATCCCCCTCGGCGTGTGCGCCGGGCTGAGCGACCGGTTCGACCGCCTGGTGACGCCGGTCCTGGACTTCATGCAGACCATGCCGACCTTCGTGTACCTGGCGCCGTTGACGCTGTTCTTCCTGATCGGGCCGGCCAGCGCCACCGTGGCCACGATGATCTACGCGATCCCGCCGGCGATCAGGATCACCTCGCACGCGATCAGGCAGGTGCCCCGCGAGAGCGTCGAGTCCGGTATCTCGCTCGGCTCGACGCCCTGGCAGCTGCTGGCCAAGGTGCGGCTGCCGCTGGCCAAGCGCACCATCATCGTCGGGGTCAACCAGACCGTCATGGCCGCGCTGTCCATGGTCACGATCGCCGCGCTCATCGACGCGCCGGGCCTGGGCAAGACCGTGCTCAAGGCGCTGGAGACGCTGGACGTCGGCACGTCGTTCAACGCCGGCCTGGCCATCGTGGTCATGGCCATCGTGCTGGACCGCGGCGTCTCGGCGGCCGGGCGCCGCGTCGAGGCGGCCCGCCGGGCCGGGCGCGCCGGGCTCGTCGGGCGGCCGCTGTGGCGCAGGCTCCAGGTGGCGGCCGTCCTCGCCGTCACCGCCGTGCTGGTCTACCTCTCGCACGTCTACGTGTGGGCGGCGGAGTTCCCCGGCGAGGCCGACCTCGGCTCCTACGTCCGCCGGGGCGCCGACGCCGCCGGCCGGTGGGCGCAGGCCGACCTGTACGCCTCCACCAACGGGCTGAAGAACCTGATCACCTACAGCCTGCTGAACCCGTTCGAGGCGGTGCTCACCGGGTCGCCGTGGTGGCTGGTGCTGCTGGTGGTCACCGCGGTCGCGCTGGTGGTCGCCACCCCGCGCGTCGCGCTCGTGTGCGCCGCCTGCCTGGCCCTGCTGGTGGCGCTCGGCCTGTGGCAGGACGCGATGGTGACGCTGGCCTCCACACTGGTCGCCACCGTGCTGGTGATGGCGCTGGGCGTCGTGGTGGGCGTGTGGATCGGCCGGGACGACCGTGCCGACCGGGTGATGCGCCCGCTGCTGGACGCCGGCCAGACCATGCCCGCGTTCGTGTACCTGGTGCCGATCCTCGGGCTGTTCGGCGCGACCCGGTTCACGGCGATCATCGCCGCGGTGGTGTACGCCGCGCCCGTGGCGATCAAGCTGGTCGCCGACGGCGTCCGGGGCGTGCCCGCCGGGGCGGTGGAGGCCGCGACGGCCGCCGGGTCGAGCACATGGCAGATCATCTCCAAGGTGCAGGTGCCGATGGCGCGCGGCGCGGTCGCCCTGGCCGCGAGCCAGGGCCTGTGCTACGTCCTGGCCATGGTCGTGGTCGGCGGCCTGGTCGGCGCGGGCGCGCTCGGCTACGACGTCGTGTCGGGGTTCTCGCAGCTCCAGTTGCGCGGCAAGGGCCTGGCCGCGGGCCTGGCCATCGTCGTGCTCGGCACCATGCTCGCCGCGATCACCAAGGGGTCGCGGCGTCGGGGAGTTCACCAACCGCCCGTCACGGGTGCACGGCGGCCGCTCCGCGCGGCCCTGCGATCAGGAGGACCCTGGTGAGTGTTTCGTTCTACGGATCCGGGCGGCCGAGGGCGGTCCTGCTGCTGGCGGTCGTGGGTTTGCTCGCCTCCGCGTGCGGCGGGGCGAAGGTCGGCGAGGCCCCGGCGGCCTCGGGGAACGCCGCCGCCCCGGCGAAGAAGGCGTGCGGCGCCGTCAACCTCGCGATCAACCCCTGGGTCGGGTACGAGGCCAACGCGGCCGTGATCGCCTACGTGGCCGAGAAGGAGCTAGGCTGCAAGGTCACCAAGAAGGACCTCAAGGAGGAGGTCGCCTGGCAGGGTTTCGCGACCGGCGAGGTCGACGCGATCGTGGAGAACTGGGGCCACGACGACCTGAAGAAGAAATACATCGAGGACCAGAAGGTCGCCGTCGAGGCCGGCCCGACCGGCAACAAGGGCGTCATCGGCTGGTACGTGCCGCCGTGGATGGCCCAGAAGTACCCCGGCATCACCGACTACAAGAACCTGGACAAGTACGCCGACCTGTTCACGACCTCCGAGTCCGGCGGCAAGGGTCAGCTGCTCGACGGCGACCCCTCGTTCGTGACCAACGACGCCGCGCTGGTGAAGAACCTGCGCCTGAACTACAAGGTCGTCTACGCGGGCAGCGAGGCGGCCCTCATCACCGGGTTCCGGCAGGCCGAGGCGCAGCAGAAGCCGATGCTCGGCTACTTCTACGAGCCGCAGTGGTTCCTGTCGGAGGTCAAGCTCGTCAAGGTGAACCTGCCGCCCTACACCGACGGCTGCGACGCCGACGCCGCCAAGGTGGCCTGCGACTACCCGCCGTACGAGCTCGACAAGATCGTGAGCAAGAAGTTCGCCGACTCGGGCGGCCCGGCCTACGAGCTGGTGAAGAACTTCACCTGGACCAACGACGACCAGAACCTCGTGGCCAAGTACATCTCCGAGGACAAGATGTCCGCCGAGGACGCCGCGAAGAAGTGGGTCGCCGACAACCCCGCCAAGGTGAAGGCCTGGCTGCCGACCGGCTGACCCGCTCTTGACACCCCCCGGGCCGCCGGTCACGCTTGTTGCGGAATGCGCATCCGATCTCGGCATGCGCAACAGAGGAGCGGCGTATGGCAGGCCCGCGGGTCGTGGTCATCGGAGCCGGTGTGGTGGGCGCGGCCCTGGCCGACGAGCTGTCCACGCGCGGCTGGGACGACATCACCGTGGTCGACCAGGGAGCGCTCCCGGCCGCCGGCGGGTCCAGCTCCCACGCGCCCGGCCTGGTGTTCCAGACCAACCCGTCCAAGACCATGATGGAAATGGCCCGCTACACCGTCGAGAAGCTGCTGGCGCTCGGCTGCTTCCTCCAGGTCGGGGGGCTGGAGGTGGCCACCACCCCCGCACGCCTCGCGGATCTGCGCAGGCGGCACGGCTGGGCCGCCTCCTGGGGCCTCGAAGCCCGCCTGCTCACCCCCGAGGAGTGCCTGCGGCGCCACTCGCTGCTCGACCCCGGCCGGGTGCTCGGCGGCCTGTACGTCCCGACCGACGGCATCGCCAAGGCCGTCCCCGCCGTCGAGGGGCAGCTCGCCCGCGCCCGCGAGCGCGGCGTGCGCGTCCTGGACCGGCACGAGGTGCTCGCCGTGCGCGCCGAGGACGGCCGGGTGAGCGCCGTGCTCACCGACCGGGGCGAGATCCCCGCCGACGTCGTCGTGTGCTGCGCGGGCATCTGGGGCCCCAAGGTGGCCGCCATGGCCGGCATGACGCTGCCGCTCACCCCGCTCGCCCACCAGCTCGCCTGGACCGGCCCGGTCCCCGCCCTCGCGAGCGAGGTGGCCCGGCCGTCCAGGGAGGCGACCCGCCCGATCCTGCGCCACCAGGACGCCGACCTTTACTACCGCGAGCGGCACGACCGGCTGGCCGTCGGCTACTACGGCCACCGCCCGATGCCCGTGCGTCCCGAGGACATCCCGGCCGTCGCCGCCGCCGGGGTGATGCCCTCGGTGACCCCCTTCACCCCCGCCGACTTCGCCCCGGCGTGGGAGGAGACCCGCGCGCTGCTCCCCGCGACCCGCGAGGCCGAGATCGAGCGGGGCATCAACGGGCTGTTCTCCTTCACCACCGACAACATGCCGCTGCTCGGCGAGTCGGCCGAGGTCAAGGGCTTCTGGGTGGCCGAGGCCGTGTGGGTCACCCACTCGGCGGGCGTGGCCCGCGCCATGGCCGAATGGCTGGTCGACGGGCACTGCTCGTCGTTCGACCTGCACGAGTGCGACGTCAACCGGTTCGAGCCGCACCAACTGGCCCCCGAGTACGTCCTCACCCGCGACTGCCAGAACTTCGTCGAGGTCTACGACATCATCCACCCCCTCCAGCCGCCGGAGAACCTGCGCCCGCTGCGGGTCAGCCCCTTCCACGCGCGGCAGCGCGAGCTGGGCGCGGTCCCGCTGGAGGCCGCGGGATGGGAGCGCCCGCAGTGGTACGCCGCCAACGCCGCCCTGGCGGAGGTCGGCGACATCCCGCGGCCCGGCGACTGGGCGGCCCGCTACTGGTCCCCGATCGTCGGTGCCGAGGCCCTGGCGTCCCGGCGGGGCGTCGCGATGTACGACATGACCGCCCTCAAACGGCTGGAGGTCACCGGCCGCGGCGCCGCGGCGTTCCTCACCCGCCTGTCCACCGGAGAGGTCGACAAGGCGGTGGGCACCGTCACCTACTGCCTGCTGCTGGACCACGACGGCGGCATCCGCAGCGACATCACCGTCGCCCGGCTCGGCCGCGAGCTGTTCCAGGTCGGCGCCAACGGCAACCTCGACCTCGACTGGCTCCACCGCCACCTGCCCGCCGACGGCTCGGTCACCGTCAGGGACATCACCCCCGGCACGTGCTGCGTCGGCGTCTGGGGACCGCTCGCCCGCGACGTCGTCGCGCCGCTCACCACCGCCGACTTCTCCGCCGAGGGCTTCGGCTACTTCCGCGCCAAGCGCGCCCACATCGGCGCCGTGCCGGTCACCGCGCTGCGCCTGTCCTACATCGGCGAGCTGGGCTGGGAGCTCTACACTACGGCCGACATGGGCCAGAAGCTGTGGGACACGCTGTGGGAGGCCGGGCAGGCGCACGGCGTCGTCGCCGGCGGACGCGGAGCCTTCACCAGCCTGCGCCTGGAGAAGGGCTACCGCTCCTTCGGCACCGACATGACCTACGAGCACGACCCGTACGAGGCCGGGCTCGGCTTCGCCGTCAAGACCCGCAAGCCCGGCTTCATCGGCAAGAGCGCGCTCGCCGAGCGGGAGGCGTCGGTGCGGCGCCGCCTCACCTGCCTGACCTCCGACGACCCCGCCGACGTGGTGATGGGCAAGGAGCCGGTGTACGACGGCGACTCCTGCGTGGGATACGTCACCAGCGCCGCCTACGGGTACACCGTCGGCAAGGCCGTCGCCTACGCGTGGCTGCCGGCCGAGCTGGCCATCCCCGGCCGGCAGGTGCACATCGGCTACTTCGGCAGGCGCGTCCCGGCCGTCGTCGCGCGGGAGCCGCTGTTCGACCCCGCGATGAAACGGCTGCGCGCGTGACCCCGCACGGGAGGACCATGACCGACCCCACCGGCCTGGCCGGTCCCGGAGACGGCGCCGCCCTCTGGCGCGGCCCCGACGAGCCCGCCCGGTCCTACGACGTCGTCATCGTCGGCGGCGGCGGGCACGGCATCGCCACCGCCTACTACCTGGCCAGAAACCACGGCATCACCAACGTGGCCGTCCTTGAGCGGGGCTGGCTGGCCGGCGGCAACATGGCGCGCAACACCACGATCATCCGCTCCAACTACCTGTGGGACCAGAGCGCCGGCATCTACGAGCACGCGCTCAAGCTGTGGGAGGGGCTGGAGGAGGAGCTCGGCTACCGGCTGATGTTCAGTCAGCGCGGCGTGCTCAACCTCGCCCACAGCGCCCAGGACGTGCGCGACGGCGTGCGCCGCGTCAACGCCAACCGGCTGAACGGCGTGGACGCCGAATGGCTCGGCCCCGAGCGGGTCAAGGAGATCTGCCCCATCGTCGAGGTCCGGCCCGACGCCCGCTACCCGGTGCTCGGCGCCACCTACCAGCCCCGGGGCGGCATCGCCAAGCACGACCACGTCGCCTGGGGCTACGCCCGCGCCGCCTCCGCGATGGGCGTCCACTTCATCGAGCACTGCGAGGTCACCGGCATCGAGGTCGCCGGCGGACGCGTCCAGGCCGTCCGGACCACGCGCGGGCGGGTCGCGGCGGGCCGGGTGGCGCTCAGCGCGGCCGGCCACTCCTCGGTCGTCGCGGGCCTGGCCGGGGTGCGGCTGCCGGTGCAGAGTCACACCCTGCAGGCGCTGGTCTCCGAACTGCTCGAACCGGTGCACCCGACGGTCGTCATGTCCAACGCCGTCCACGTCTACGTCAGCCAGGCCCACAAGGGCGAGCTGGTCATGGGCGCCGGCATCGACGCGCCCAACTCCTACCGCAGGCGCGGCGCCTTCCACATCATCGAACGGCAGATGGCCGCCGCGCTCGAACTGTTCCCGATCTTCGCCAGGGCGCACGTCCTGCGCACCTGGGGCGGCGTGGTCGACGTCAGCCCCGACGCCTCGCCGATCGTCGGGCTCACCCCGGTCGGCGGCCTGTACGTCAACTGCGGCTGGGGCACCGGCGGCTTCAAGGCGACGCCCGGCGTCGGCTGGTGCTACGCGCACACCATCGCCCGCGACGAGCCGCACCCGCTCAACGCGCCCTTCGACCTCGCACGATTCACCACAGGCGCGCTCGTGGACGAGCACGGCGCCGCCGCCGTGGCCCACTGAAGGAGCGCCCTTTCCCGATGCTGCTGATCCCCTGCCCGTGGTGCGGGCCGCGCGACGAGGCCGAGTTCCGGTACGGCGGACAGGCCGGCGTCGCCTACCCCGGCGACCCCGCCGCGCTCACCGACGAGGAGTGGGCGCGCTACCTGTTCTTCCGCGACAACCCCGAGGGCCCGTTCAGGGAGCGCTGGCACCACGCCGCCGGCTGCCGCCGCTGGTTCGGCCTCACCAGGGACACCGCGACCGACGAGATCCTGCCCGGCGGCGATCCCACCCCCGGTGGCGACCTCACCCCCGGTGCCGATGCCGCTTCCGCCGACGCCTCCGTTCCGGGAGCCGGGCGATGACCGGGCGGCGCAGGGACGGGCACGCGGGGGAAGCGCTGCGGTTCACCTTCGACGGCCGGTCCTACGAGGGACTCCGGGGCGACACGCTGGCCTCGGCGCTGCTCGCCGCCGGAGTGCGCCGGGTGGCCACCAGCGTCACCCTCGGCCGTCCGCGCGGGGTGTTCGGCTCCTGGACCGAGGAGCCCAGCGCGGTCGTCCAGATCGACCGGCCCTACTCCGAGCCCATGGCGCAGGCCACCACGGTCCCGCTGCTCGACGGCATGGCCGCCTCCGGCCTGGCCGGACGTGGACGGCTGTCCGCCGAACCGGACACCGCCCGCTACGACGCCACCCACGCCCACTGCGACGTCCTGGTGGTGGGCGCCGGACCCGCCGGGCTCGCCGCGGCGCGGGCCGCCGCGGCCACCGGCGCCCGCGTCATCCTCGCCGACGACCGCCCCGAGCCCGGGGGCACCCTCGCCGACACCGGCGGCGCCGTCGAGGGCCGCCCCGGCGCCGCGTGGGCGCGGGCCGTCGCCGGGGAACTGCGCGCCCTGCCGGACGTGCGCGTGCTGTCCCGCACCAGCGTCCTCGGCTACTACGACCACACCTACCTGGTCGCCGTCGAGCGCCGCGGCGAGGAGGCGGTCACGCGGGAACGGGTCTGGCGCATCCGGGCCCGCAGAGTCGTGCTGGCCACCGGCGCGCACGAACGGTCGGTCGCCTTCCACGGCAACGATCTGCCCGGCGTCATGCTCGCCTCGGCCGCCCGCGCGTACGCCAACCGGCACGGCGTTCTGCCCGGCCGCCGCGCGGTGGTCTTCACCTGCGGTGACAGCGGCCACGACGCGGCCCGCGACCTCGCGGCGGCCGGCGTGGAGATCGCCGAGATCGCCGACGCGCGGGAGGGCGGGCTGGTCACGGGAGTGCTCGGCGCGGACGGCCCCGGCGGCGACGGCGGCGTGCGCGCCGTGCGGGTCGGCGCCCGCGAGGTCGAGGCCGACCTGCTGCTGGTCTCCGGCGGCTGGAACCCCGTGGTCCACCTGTTCGGCCAGGCCGGTGGCGCCATTGCCTACGACGACCATCTGGCGGCCTTCCGCCCCGCGGAGCCGTTCGCCGCCGGCGGCGCCGTGCGGGTGGCCGGGGCGGCGCGCGGGCTGTTCACCCTCGCCGGATGCCTGGCCGACGGCGAGGCCGCAGGTTCCGGCGCCGAACCGCCGCCGCTCCCCGTCCCCGCCGGGCCGCCCCCGGAGCACGTGTGGATCGTGCCGCCCCTCTCCCTGGCGACCATCGTCCCCCCGGAGCCGTCCGACGAGCGGGGGCCGTCCGGTGAGCGGGGGCCGTCCGGTGTGCGGGGGCCGGACGGTGCTGGCGGGCGGGAACCGGCCGATCCCACGGGCGCGGGGGATTACACGCGCCATTTCGTCGACCTGCAACGCGACGTGACCGTGGCCGACATCGCGCTGGCCACCACCGGGGCCGGGCTGCGCTCCGTCGAGCACGTCAAGCGGTACACCACGGCCGGGACCGCCCACGACCAGGGCAAGACCTCCGGCACGCTCACCACCGCGGTCCTCGCCCACACGCTCGGCGCGGGGCTGGCCGAACTCGGCACCACCACCTTCCGCGCCCCCTACGTCCCGGTGTCCTTCGCCGCCCTCGCCGGGCGCGACCGCGGCGCCCTGCACGACCCCGTGCGGGTCACCGCGCTCCACGACTGGCACGTCGAGCACGGCGCGCGGTTCGAGGACGTCGGCCAGTGGAAACGGCCCTGGTACTACCCGCGGCCGGGGGAGGACATGGCGGCCGCCGTGCCGCGCGAGTGCCGCGCCGTGCGCGAGGCGGCGGGCGCGCTCGACGCCTCCACCCTCGGCAAGATCGACGTGCAGGGACCGGACGCGGCCGAGTTCCTCGACCGGCTCTACACCAACCTCATGAGCAGCCTGAAGGTCGGCGCGATCCGGTACGGCGTCATGTGCCGCGCCGACGGCATGGTGTTCGACGACGGCACCGTCATCCGCCTGGCGCCCGACCGATTCCTGGTCACCACGACCACCGGCAACGCCGCCACCGTCCTGGACTGGATGGAGGAATGGCTGCAGACCGAGTGGCCGGGCCTGCGGGTGCGCTGCACGTCGGTCACCGAGCAGTGGGCCACGGTCGCCCTGGCCGGTCCCGGCTCGCGCGCCGTCCTGGCCGGGCTCGCCCCCGGGCTGGCGGTGGACGCGCGAAGCTTCCCGTTCATGACCTGGCGCGACGCCGAGGTGGCCGGCGTGGAGGCCAGGGTGTGCCGCATCAGCTTCTCCGGCGAGCTCGCCTACGAGATCAACGTCGCCTGGTGGCACGGGCTCGCGCTCTGGAAGGCCGTCATGGGCACCGGCGCCGTCACGCCGTACGGCACCGAGACCATGCACGTGCTGCGCGCCGAGAAGGGATACCCCATCATCGGCCAGGACACCGACGGCACCGTCACCCCCGCCGACCTCGGCATGAGCTGGATCATCTCCAGGAGCAAGGCCGACTTCGTGGGCAGACGGTCCTTCACCCGGCCCGACACCGCCCGTGCCGGCCGCCGCCATCTGGTGGCCCTGCTCCCCGACGACCCGGCCGAACTGCTCCCCGAGGGGGCCCAGGTCATCGCCGCCGACCGGCTTCCCGAACCGCCGGTGCCCATGCTCGGCCACGTCACCTCGGCCTACCGCAGCGCCGCCCTGGGACGCGCCTTCGCGCTCGCGCTCGTGGCCGGCGGCAGGGACAGGATCGGCGAGCGCCTGCACGCCTACACCGGCGCCGGCCTGGTCGCGGTGACGGTCGCCCACCCCGTCCTCTACGACCCCGAGGGGACCCGCCGTGACGGTTGACCGGACCAGCCCGCTCGCCGGATTCGACGGCATCTTCGACGGCGTCACGGGCCCGCGGCTCCAGATACGGGAGATCCCCTTCCTGCGGCAGACGAACCTCCGCGTGGACCCCGCGCGGGCGCCGTCCTCGCTGGGGATGAGGCTGCCGCTGGAGCCGGGCACCTGGCTGCGCTCGGGGGAGGCCGACGTGGTCTGGCTCGGGCCGGACGAGTGGCTGGTGATCGGCGAGGCACCCCTGTCGCGCTCGGAGGAGGTCGCGGTGACCGACGTCTCGGCGCAGCGCACCACGATCGTGGTGGCCGGTCCGGGCGCCCGCGACCTGCTGGCCCACGGGTGCGCCCTGGACCTGCACCCGTCGGTGTTCGGCCCCGGCCGCTGCGCGCAGACCACGCTCGCCCGCGCCCAGGTCCTGCTGATCGCCGGGGAGGAGGAGTTCCGCGTCCTCGTCCGTGCCTCCTACGCCCGCTACCTGGCCGCCTGGCTCGTCGACGCGGCCGTGGACTACTGATCTCCGCCGCCGCTCGTCCGCAGCTCCGCCGTTCCGCCTCCGGTCATGGACGGCCGACGACGGCGGGACGGGGGGACGGGGGGACGACGCGGCGGCGGGACGGGGGGACGGGGGGACGACGCGGCGGCGGGACGGGGGGACGGGGGGACGACGCGGCGGCGGGAGTGGCGGCGCGGCGGCGGGGACGTCAGGACATGGTGGCGCGGTCGCGGCCCTCGGCGAAGAAGCCGGTGATCGCCGCGACCACCCCGCCCAGCTCGCTCAGCGGGCGCGCCGCGCCGAAGGGCGCGTTCCAGAACTCGCCGCTGTGCGGCTCCCAGGGGCCGACGTACGCGTACGGCACCGCGAGGTAGGCGTCGCCGGGTGAGACGCCGTAGTTCACCTTGTCCACGGTGATCGCCAGATCGAAGTGCTCGGGCCAGAGCACGGGCGTCGCCCCGGGGGACAGAGCGCGCAGCGCCTGGTCACCCAGCGTGAGAGCGTGGGCGAGCTCCGCCGCCGCGACGGGGTCGACGCGCAGCACCTCGTCGGGGGAGACCCCCGAGCCGTCGGAGTAGAGGCTCTCCGGCGCGCCCGCGTCCGTTCCCGTCGCCGTGCCCAGCGCCCGCGCCGACGTGCCGGAGATCGGCAGGCGAAGCTCGCCCGCCACCAGGTCGGCGCCCTCGACGCGCAGGTCGGGCTCGGTGACCGTGGCGAAGCCGCCGGGCGTGGCCCGCAGGCGTATGGTGCCGCTGCGCCGGTGCTGCGGCCCGGCCAGCAGCAGCTCGGCGACGCCGTGCAGGGACCTTCGTGTCGTGGCCGACTCGTTCGCGTTCATACCTTCAAGCTTGAGGGGTGTGGCCGATGTAGGCCAACGCCGACCCGATTACATTGTGTGATTGAGCGAACACGAGTCGTTGACTAGCCTTGACGCATGCCCTCCCCCACCGTCACGGCCCGCGGTTTCGCGCCGGCCCCGTCCGCTCCTCGCCCTCCGTCCTCGGCGGGTGCCCGGCGATGGCGGTGACGATCAACGAGCTGAAAGACCGCTACAGCAAGCACTGGCTCGTATCCGACGCCGTGGGCGGCGGCTGGTACGCCGTCCGCCGGCACGGCGTCTCGCGCGGCCTGCTCTCGCGCGGCCTGTCCAACGTCCGCTGCGCCGCCACGCTCGACGAGCTCGCGGCCTATCTCGCCGCGGAGGTCCAGCTCGAAGAGCGCCTGCTCCGCGGCGACGAGACGGCCGTCGTGGCCGGGTGAGAGCCGGCCCGGACGGCCCGCGCGCCCGGGGCGTCGGAAGCTGAACGGCCAGTGTGCCGTGCCGGGTGTTCGCCGTCTGGGTCGATGGTGGGATGAGTGAGGCCGATCGGTGGTTCCTCCGCATCCGACCTTGTGGGATCGGACGAGACTCAGCCGACGGATCTCCGGCGCAGTGCACTGGCCGGCGCGGTGTCCACGTCCGTTCACCGGGCGCGGCTTCGCACCCCGGCCATGTGCTGTGGGTGATCGGCGCCGGGGCGGCGGGTCGTGGTACGGCGATGCCGGCGCCGGTTACGGCGCCCAACCCGGTCAACGTTCGCGGATGTCCCGCTCGCGCCCGGTGACGCTCCGGGCCCCTCGCACGATGTCCAGCACCTCGGCGAGCACGCCGGGGGCGGCGCAGACGGTGGCCGTCGAGCGCATGGTGTGCGGCGTCCCGTCGCGGTCGACGACCAGCGCGCCCGCCTCGCGGGCGATGGCGACGCCGGCGGCGGTGTCCCACGGCCGGTTGTTCATCATCAGGCAGGCGTCGGTCCTGCCTTCGGCGACCCAGGCCAGGTCGATCGCGGCGGAGCCGAACATGCGGACGCGCTGCGCCCGCTCCGCCAGCAGGCCGGTGATCGCGAGCCGCAGCCGGTTCGCCTCCGGGGCCCCGTCGCCGACGGCGAAGTCCCCGACGGAGACCAGCGCGGCCGAGAGCGCCACCGCGCCGCTCGCCTTGATCGGCTCCCCGTCCACGGTGGCGCCGCACCCCTCGGCGGCGGCATAGCGGGAGCCGAGGAACGGCAGCTCGATGACGCCGAGGACGGGGACGTCCCCGCGCACCAGGCCCAGCGAGACCGCGCACAGCGGCAGGCCGTGGACGAAGTTGACCGTGCCGTCCACCGGGTCCAGCACCCAGCGCAGCCCCGCCCCCGGCTCCCATCCGGTTCCGGCCGCCTCCTCCTCGCCCAGGAAGCCGACCTGCGGGGTGCGCTCGCGGAGGTGGTCGCGGACCGCCCGCTCGACGGCGTAGTCGACCTCGGTCGCCATGTCCCGGTCGCCCTTGGCCGTGACGGCGCCTGGCAGGCGCGTCCTGACCAGCTCGCCGGCGACGCCGGCCGCCTCCAGCGCGACGGAGAGAAGAGCCCGCGCGTCATCGCTCATGTCCGTAACCACCTCCCATGCCGAATGCCGCCTCGCCGGCGATGCCCATGCGGCCGGGGCCGGCGTCGGTTCCGACTCTAGGACCACCTCCGGCCGATCACGGGCTCAGCCGGCGACGGGCGGCGCGGAGGCGCTCCCGGAGTGCGTCCGCGCCTGCTCCCCGGCCTCGGCCAAGAGCTCGCCGTGCCACAGCCGCCGCATCTCCGGGCAGCTCGCCAGCAGGCCGGCGAGCGTGCCGCGTCCGGCGACCCGGCCGCGGTCCAGCACGACCACCTGGTCGGCGCGTTCGAGCGCCGCGCGCCGGTGCGACACCACCAACAGCGTGCCCGGCCCGTCGCCGTCGCGGGCGGCGGCGGCGACGCGGTCCCACAGCACCCTCTCGGTCTCCGCGTCCAGCGCCGAGGACAGGTCGTCGACGACGAGCAGGTCCGGCGAGCGGACCAGCGCGCGCGCCGCGGTCGCCCGCTGGACCTGGCCGCCGGACAGCCGCACCCCGCGTGGTCCCACGACGGTGCGCAAGCCGTCCGGCATGCCGGACACGTCGTGATCCAGCGCCGCCAGCCACAGCGCGGCGGCGATCCGGTCGCCGTCCGCGGGCAGGCCGAGCAGGAGGTTCTCCTCCAGGGACTCCGACAACAGCCGGGGGACCTGGGCCGCGTAGGCCGCGCGGCCGGGCACGAGAAAGGTGCCCGGGTCCTCGACGCGCCGGCCGTTCCAGGTGATCGTCCCGGCGTCCGCCGGCACCAGGCCGAGCAGGGCGCGCACCAGGGTCGTCTTGCCCGACCCGACCGCCCCCGTGATCACCGTGAACGATCCCCGCTCGACCCGCAGGTCGATCTCGTGCACGCCCCGGCCCAGGAAGCCATCGCCGTCCCCGCCACCGTCCGCGAGCCCGTCTCCCACGGCCGCCCCCGCGTCGGCCACGGTGTCCGCGCTCGTCGCGGTGCCGTCGCGGTGGACGGGCCGGTGGCGCACGGACAGGCCGCGGACCGCGAGGACGCGAAGCGGGTCATGGTGGCCGGGAAGCGAGGCCGCCGCCGGCGGCTCGCGCCCGAACCACACCTCGCCGGCGCGTGCCAGGTCGCGGGCGTCCTCGTGCGGGGCCAGCAGGCGGCCGAGCCGTTCGATGGCCACCGCGGCCTGGGGCAGGCGCGACAGCATCGAGCCGATCGTGCGCGGGAGCGCGGTCAGCCAGCCGGCGTAGCTGGTGAACAGCGCGAGGTCGCCCACGGTGAACTCGCCCCGTCGCATCGCCGGCGCGGCCAGCAGCAGGACGAGCCCGACGCTGACCTCGACGGTCGCGCCGAGCGCGGTGTCCAGCGTGTCGGTCGCCAGCCGGTCGGCGACGGCGGCGTCCCGCCGCGCCCGGTTCCGCGCGCGAAGGCGCTCCAGCACCGCCTCCTCGGCGCCCGCCGTCTTGATCGCCAGCACGCCGGCGAAGATGTCGCCGATGGAGGCGGTGACGGCCGCGCCGAGCGTCCGGGCGCGCCGGTGCAACCGCTGGATCAGCCCGCGCAGCATCCGGGTCAGCACGCCGAGGACGATCATCGGCACCACCAGGACGAGCGTGATGAGGGGATCGATCGCCGCCATGATCACTAGCGCGGCGCAGCTGAACAGCGTGGCCCCGGCCAGGGGGACGATGTCGTCGGTGAGCTGCACCAGGTCGCCCACGTCGTCGCGCAGGCGCGCCATCGCCTCGCCCGACGAGTGCGGCAGCCGGCGGGCCGCCGCGCCGCGCGCGGTCAGGAGCGAGCGCAGCACGTTCGCGCGGAGCAGGGTCGCGGCGGCGTCCCACCAGTAGGTCCCGTAGACCCAGGCGACGACCATGACCAGGCCGCGGACGACCTCCACGCCCACCAGCGCCGCGCACAGCCACAACGGCTCGGCCAGGGCGACGCCGCGATGCGCGCCGATGAGGTCGAACAGCCGCTGCAACGCGAGCCCGCCGGCGAGCGGCAGGACGCTGACCGGCGCCCACAGCAGCCCGCCGGCCACATACCGGCGAAGGCCGGCGATCGCGGTCAGCCGCAGGACGAACGGAACCGGCCTCATCAGCGCACCCCCGCGGCGGTGAGCAGGGCGGAGAAGCGGCTGCGCGGGTCGGCGGCCAGCTCCTCGCGGCGGCCGTACTCGACGATCTCGCCGCCGTCGACCACAGCGATCTTGTCCACGCGGGACAGCGAGGAGAGGCGGTGCGCGATGAGCACGGCGGTCCGCCCGGCCAGCAGGCGGCCGGTGACGTGCTCGACGCGCCGCTCGGTCGCCGGGTCCAGCCGGCTGGACGCCTCGTCCAGCACCACCAGCCCCGGGTCGGTGAGGAACGCCCGGGCGAACGCCAGCAGCTGCGCCTCCCCGGCCGACATCCCGGCGCCCTGGGCACCCAACTCGGTGTCGAGCCCGTCGGGCAGGCCGGCCAGCCACTCGACGAGCCCGACTCCGGCCAGGACGGCACGGAGCCGGCGGTCGTCGGCGAGGGCGCGGAACAGCGTGAGGTTTTCCCGGACGCTCGCCGCGAACAGCTGGACGTCCTGCGTGACGACGCACACGCGCCGGCGCAGCGATGCCGGGTCGGCCTCGCGCAGGTCCAGCCCGCCGACCTCGACGCGGCCCTCGGCCGGGTCGTACAGGCGCAGCAGCATCCGCGCGATGGTGGTCTTGCCGCTGCCGGTGCGCCCCACCAGGCCGAGCGTCTCGCCGGGCGCCAGGGCGAGGGTGACGCCGGACAGCACCCGCTCGCCGTGTCCCGGGTAGGCGAACCCGACCCCGTCCAGGCGCACGCCGAGCGGCCCGGCGGCCGGCAGCGGCCGCGGGTCGGCGGGGTCGGGCAGCGTCCGCCGCTCGGCCAGCAGCCCCGCGACGCGGGTCACGCCGGCCAGCGCCGCCTGGTACTGCTTGAGCTGGTCGATCAGCCGCTCGAGCGGCGCGCGCACCATCTGCGTGTACTGGAACAGCAGCACGGCCGTGCCGACGGTGAGCGCGCCCGACTGCCGGCTCCACACGGCAAGACCCAGCACCAGCGCCGTGCCCGCCGCGAACACCACCGACGTGCCCGCGAGCAGCCCGCTGCGCGTCACGTCCGCCCGCGCCTCCGCCCGGTACAGCGCGGCGCTCACCTGGTGGAACCGGGTCACGGCGTGCTCGCCCGCGCCGTTGGCCCGCAGGTCCTCCACGGCGGCCAGCCGCTCCTCCAGGGCGCCGGCCACGACCGCGCCGGCCGCCCGCGCACGGATCGCCGACGGGACGGCCAGCCGCTGGGTGCGCGCCATGACCAGCCCGGCGAGCAGGCAGTACAGCAGCAGCACGCCGCCGAGCCGCACGTCGGTGGCGAGGACCACGACCAGCACCCCCGCGAGCAGCAGGAAGCCCACGACGACGTCCATCACGAACGCGACGACGAAGTCGGCGACGGCGACCACGTCGCCGTCCACCCGCTCGATCATCTCGCCGGGGGTACGGCTGCCGTGGAACGCCATGTCCAGGCCGAGCGCGTGCCCGGCGAGGTCCTCCCGCAGGCGGTTGGTGCCGTCCCAGGCGAGCCGGCTCGCGAGCCAGGCGGTGAGCATGCGCGCCGCCTGGCCGGCGACGGCGAGCGCGAGGTAGCCCAGCGCGACGAGCGTGAGGTGCCCGGTGGCCGAGCCGCCGATCGCCTCGTCGACGAAGCGCCGGGTGAGCTGCGGCGCCGGCAGCGGCAGCACCGTGGCGGCGCCAGTGGCCGCGACCAGTGCGGCGCCGGCCCGCCGTCCCGGCCGGAACGCCCGCAGGATGGCCCGCCGCTCGGGGGAGTTCATCGGCGGCCGTCCTCGACCTGGCGCTGGCGGCCGCCCTCGACCTGGCGCATGAAGCGCAGCAGGTACTGCTTGCGGTCCAGCGGGTCGTGGCCGGTGCGCGGGCGGGACGGCGCCTCGCCGGCGACCGGGTGGTAGCGCTCGAACGCCGACTCCAGCACGCCTTCCCCGCGGGTCACGCCGGGCAGGTGCCGCTGCAACTCGTGCACCCGGGCCGCCGGGATCTCGCCCTCCACCACCCACACCGGGCCCCCGGTCGCCGTCGTTCGCGGCACGGCCCGCAGGCGGGCCAGCACCGGCAGCAGCGGGCGCAGCGTGTCGGCCGGGATCTCCAGCCGGAAGCGGTGCAGCGGCTCGTGCACTCTCGTGCCGGCGCGTCGCAGCGCGTCCATCAGCACCAGCGGCGTCAGGCCGCGAAAGTCCGTGCCGGTGCTCGACATGCTCTTGTCGAAGGTGGCGTGGGCGTGGCTCTGCCGGGGCGCGTAGCCGGAGTGCGTCAGCGTGACCGCGCAGTCGATGACCTGCCATCCGCGCAGCCCCTGGCGCAGGGTCTCGCGGACGGTGTCCTCGAGGGTCCTCATGAAGGTGAACGGCATCGACCCGAGCTCCACTTCCAGCCGGAACTCGACGCCCGCGCCGGCCGGGGCCGGGTCGACGCGCAGGCCGACGGTCGCGAGGAACGGGTTGGAGTCCTTGTGCATGAACTCCACGGCGGCGCCGGTGCCGGCCGGCCGCTCGACGCAGATCGTCGTCGTCTCGCGGAAGTCCACGTCGAGGCCGAAATCCTCAGCCAGCGTGGCCTGGATGACCTCCTTCTGTACCTCGCCGTACAGCGAGACCGACACCTCGCGGCGCACGTCGTCCTGCCGCACGCTGATCAGCGGGTCCTGCTCGGCGAGCTGGGTGAGCGCGACGTGCAGTCTGCCCATGTCGGCGGGACGGCACGGCACGACGACGGTCTCCAGGGTCGGCGGCGCGAACACGCGCCGCGTGGGCGCGCCCGCCCCCCGGACGCCGAGCGTGTCGCCGATCTGGACGTCCGGCAGGCCCCAGAGCCTGCCGATGCGCCCGGCGGTGACCGCGTCGCGGCGGACGGCCGAACCATGCTCGAACACCTCGACGGCCGTGACCTTGCCCTCGCCGCGCTCGTCGCCTGCGGCGTCGCGCGTGAACGGCAGCCGTTCGCGCACGCGCACCGACCCGGAGAACAGACGGGCGTAGGCGATCTTCTCGCCGGCGGGTCCTCGTTCGACCTTGAACACCGTGCCGGACAGGGGGCCGTCCGGGTCGCCCTCGGCCGAGGGCAGCAGCCCGGTGACGCCGGCGATCAGCGCCTCGACGCCGGCTCCGGTGATCGCCGACCCGAAGTACACCGGGTGCGCCAGCGCCCGGCGGGTCTGCGCCGCGAGCTCACGGCGGAGCCGCCGGTAGGAGATCGCCGCGCCGCCGTCCACGTACGAGGCGAGCAGAGCCTCGTCATGCTCGGCGAGCACCTCGGCGAGCCGGGCGGTGAAGGCGGCGTCCACGGCGGTGTACGGGATGAAGGCGGGCTCGCGCGTGCCGAGTCCGTGCGCCGTCCCCATCGGGACGATCGCCGGCGTCAGCCGTTCGGCGATGCCGCCCAGCGTGCCCTCGTAGCGCGCGCCGTACCGGTCGATCTTGTTGACGAAGATCAGCGTGGGGATGCGCAGTCGCCGCAGCGTCCGCATCAGCACGCGGGTCTGCGCCTGCACGCCCTCGACGGCGGAGATCACCAGCACCGCGCCGTCGAGCACGCTCAGCACCCGCTCGACCTCGGCGATGAAGTCGGGGTGCCCGGGAGTGTCGATCAGGTTGACGGTGACGCCGCTGACGACGAACGACACGACGGCGGACTTGATGGTGATGCCGCGCCGCCGCTCCAGGGCGAGGGAGTCGGTCTGGGTGTTGCCGTCGTCGACGCTGCCGAGTTCGTCGATGACACCGGCGGCGTGCAGCAGCCGCTCGGTCAGGCTGGTCTTACCGGCGTCTACATGGGCCAAAATTCCGAGATTGAGCATTCTCACGAAGCGTCATGTCCTCTGGGCGAGCGGAAACTTCCTGGTGGATGGACATGAACGCTGCAGACATGTTCGCCTCCTCGGCGGGCCGGTCGTCTCCCGGAGTACAACAGAACGGCCTCGGGCGGACAACCGAATTACCGCCGCCGCGCGCCCCCTGCGGACGGCGGGCGGGACGGCGAGGGTCTTCCTGGGTGTGGCGCACCCAGGAAGACACGGCCTTCCTCCGCGCCGGCGACGGCCACAGGGTGGACGCGGCGCACATCCGCGTCTTCCACCTCTGGCAGGAGTCCACATGAGCAGCATGAACGGCCCGTCGCCCGTCGACGGCAAGATCGTCCTCATCACCGGCGCGAGCAGTGGCATCGGCGAGGCGACCGCCCGCCGGCTGGCCGCGGACGGGCACCACGTCGTGCTCGGCGCGCGGCGCGTGGACCGGCTCGCCGTCCTCGCCGAGGAGCTCCGCGCGGCGGGTGGCCGCGCCGACCACGGACACCTCGACGTGACCGGCCTCGACAGCGTGCGCGCCTTCGTCGGGCGGGCGCACGACCGGCACGGCCGCATCGACGTGCTCGTCAACAACGCCGGGGTCATGCCGCTGTCCACCGTCGACGCGCTGCGCGTGGACGACTGGAACCAGATGATCGACGTCAACCTGCGCGGCACCTTGCACGGGATCGCGGCGGTCCTGCCGCTCATGCGCGCCCGGGGCGCCGGCCACATCGTCAACGTCGCCTCGACGTCGGCGCACCGGGTGGACCCGACCGCGGCCGTCTACTGCGCCACCAAGTACGCCGTCCGGGCGCTGTCCGAAGGGCTGCGGCAGGAGAGCCGGGACATCCGCGTGACCCTCGTGTCCCCGGGCTACACCCGGACCGAGCTCACCGACCACGGCGGCGACCCGGAGGTGCGCGCCGCCGTGCACGAGATGTCGGAGCGGCTGGGCATCCCCGCCGCCGCCGTCGCCGACGCCATCGCGTACGCGATCTCGCAGCCGGACGGCATCGACGTCAACGACCTGATCGTCCGTCCCACCGGCCAGGGCTGATCCGCGCACGCCGGCGCTCAGGGCTGACGCTCACGGCCGACGCTCATCGCCGACGCGGTACCACGAGTCTCCTCCATCTATCGAAATCAGCAGGGGTGCTGCCGCATCCTGTCCTCATGCTGTACCGCGTCCTTGCCGACAGCGTCCGGCGCTGGGTCGACGTCACCGCGACGGACGAACAGAAAGACGACCCCTCCGGCACCCGGCTCGGCGGCGCCTGGGTGATGGCCGGCGGCAATGCCGTCCTGGGCGACCTGCCGATGCCGTACATCGAGAACCGGCGGGCCAGGTTCTGGTTCACCGAGGAGGGCTGGCGGGTCTACGGGAGAGACCTCGCGGCGGGCCTGCGGGCCCGTGGGCACACCATTCGCGTGATCCGCGTCAAGAACCCGGCGAAGTCCCAGGTGATCTACCGCGACCGCTACCAGGTGGCCCTCCTGCCCTCGAAAGACCACCCCGCGCCCCGTCGAAGGCCGGCGGCCGGGCGGTGATCTTCCTCAGCGTGCCGATGGGCGCGACGCCGTGCGCCGCTGATCCGTTCCGGCCGGCCCTGCGGACGTCGTGGATCGCGACGGGAGATGTTCGCCTGATCCGTTCCGGCCGGCCCACGGATGTCGTGGATCGCGACGGGGGATGTTCGCCCAGGCCGGTTTGCCGCTCGCCGTTCCCTGAGCTAGCTTCGCGATCGCACGAGACCGTGCCCCCAGGGAGGAGGACGCATGACCGTCGTCCTGCATGCCGCTCCGCATGGACAGGGTTCGTCTCTGGTGCTTCGGCCCTGGACGGACCAGGACATCCCCGAACTGGTCGCGGCCTACCGCGATCCGGTCATGCGCCAGTGGACCAGGCTCCACGTCACCGATGAGCAGGACGCCCGGCGCTGGCTGGCGATCCAGTGGAAGGGCTGGAGCGAGGGCCACCGGCTGAGCTTCGCGGTCGTGGAGGCGGAGCCGGAAGGCGGCTCCCGTCTGGTGGGCAACGTGGTGGTGAAAGGGCTGGTCGCCGGCGGGCACCACGCCGACGTCGGTTACTGGACCGCTCGCGCGGCGCGCGGCCGGGGCGTCGCCGGCCTGGCCCTGGAGGCGCTCACCACCTGGGCCTTCGAGCGTTTCGCCCCCCAGGGGCTGCGACGCCTGCGGCTGCTGCACCAGGTGGGCAATCTCGCCTCGTGCCGGGTGGCGCAGAAGTGCGGATACGCCCTCGACGAGATCGTCCCCGCCCGGCCTCCGTTCCCCGATGACGGCCATGTCCACATCCGGCACGCGCCTCGGCGGCCGCTTCCCTGAGGCCGGGCACCAGAGCCGCGGACCTCACACGGCGAACAGCAGGGCGGCGCTGATCAGGACGATCACGGCGGTGGCGAAGTGGATGCCGAAGGCGACCGCCCTGGTGCCGCCGTTGCGCAGCACGATGAGGGTGTCGCCGAGGGGCGCCAGGGCGACGACCAGCATGAACCATGCTTCGGCGCGGGCGCCCGCGAAGGCCAGCAGGGCCAGGCCGAGCACGCCATAAGTGAGGTCGCGCAGGCCCTTGATGGAGAGGTAGGCGGAGTCTCCGTCCTTCCGGGCCGGCACGCCGTAGCCGGCGGCCGCGGCGTGCGGCGCGAGCAGGAAGCGGGCGCCGATGAACAGGATGAACACGTCCAGCACGATGGCCAGTCCGTACGCGATGGGGGTGAGCACGACGTCTCCTCGCTAGCAGTGCTAGATACAAGAGCGACACTAACGTATCGATGGCAGGCACGCTAGCGGCGCTAGAATGTCGGGCGTGTCCATCCAGGAGCGCCGGGAGCGCGAACGAGCGGAGCGGGAACGGCTGATCGTCACGGCCGCGCGCGAACTGGCCGAGTCGGAAGGCTGGGAGGCGGTGACCACGCGGCGGCTCGCCGAGGAGATCGAGTACAGCCAGCCGGTCCTCTACAGCCACTTCAAGGGCAAGGACGCCATCATGGCGGCGGTCGCGGTCGAGGGCTTCGCCGACCTCGCCGCCGAGCTGCGCGCGGCGCGCACGGCGGCGGCCGATCCCCGCCAGGCCCTCGCCGATGTCGGCTCCGCGTACGCGCTCTTCGCCGCGCGGCGGCCCGCGTTGTACGACGCGATGTTCACCCACGCCGTCGACCTGCCGTTCGCCACCGCGCAGGCGCCGCCCGCCCTGCGGGAGGGCTTCGGCGAGCTGCGCGAGGCCCTGCGCCCTCTCGCGCGGGACGACGACCTTGAGACGCTCACCGAGACGTTCTGGAGCGCGTTGCACGGGCTTCTCACGCTCATGCGCAACGGCAGGCTCCGCCGCGACGACCACGACCGGCGGCTGACCCTCCTCCTCGCCCGCTTCTCGCGCTGACCCCGCTTCTCGCGCTCACCCCGCTTCTCGCGCTGACCCGGCGGATCGTCGCGTCGGCCCGGCGGCGGTCGGCTCGCGAACGTCCCGCCGTCGCCAGGGCGTGGCGACGGCGGGACGCCGGTGTTCGTTCGGGTACCGCCTGCTCAGCCCGCTCAGCTCTGTGCGACCAGCCGGAAGGACTGGGCGGCCGTGCCGTTGCAGGCGTACTGGACGAGCTGGACGCTGTCGGCGGTCGAGGCGGCCGGCACGTCGAGGCACTTACCGCTGTTGCGGTTGACGAAGTGGTAGTACCCGCCGCCCTCGGACACCGGCTGCCACTGCTGGTTGTTGCCGCCGCTGTAGGTCCAGGTCTGGATGGGGGCGTTGTCGGCGGTCGACACATCCTTCACGTCGAGCACCTGGGCGGTGTTGCCCCGGTTGTTCACCCGGACGAAGCCTCCGCTCGTCGGCGCGAACTGGTACTGCTGCGCGTTGGTCGCGTTGCAGGTGTACTGCTGGATCGCGGTCCCGTTGACCGTTCCGGCCGCGCGGGCGTCGACGCACTTGCCGCTGTTCTTGTTGGCTACCGAGTACCACGTGGTGGGGGAGATCGTGTCGGTCGGGGGAGGCGTGGTGCCGCCCGCGCCGGCCAGCCAGAGCAGGCCGTTGATCAGCCACTGGTTCTGCTGGGGACTCGCGAAGGTCGAGGAGGTGCGCGTGTTCGTGGAGTAGTTCATCCCGTTGTGCCCGAAGTTGGCGTACAGCATCTTGTAGTTCTTGTTGGTCCACAAGATCGGGTAGAACCCGCTGCGCCATTGCTGGTTCGGGTCGTCACCCACCGGGAAGCTCGAGGCGTCGATCGACGCGAGGATGTCGATGTCGGGGTTCTGCCGCAGGTCGCGGCTCCAGGAGTACCACTCGCTCACCGACGACTGGATGGTGGCCGGCAGCCCCGCCGTGGACGGATGGCCGCGATCCTCGACCTTCAGGGTCTCGGCGGTCGGCCCCCAGGTGTTGGTCTGGAACGCGCCCGAACCGAGGAAGGTGTTGTAGTACCAGCTCCACGAGCCGGGGTTGTCGGTCCACGCGCTGACGTGGAAGCCCATCCACGCCCCGCCGTTCTGCATGTAGGTCTGGAACGCGGCGCGCTGGCTGGCGGGCGGGGCGTCGTCCAGGAACATGATCACCTTGTACTGCGACAACCCCGTGGCGCTGAGACGGCTCCAGTCGGTGGTCGCTTCCCAGGTGAAGCCGTTCTGCGCGCCGGCCGCGGGGAACCAGTCCCTGGCCTCTTTGTCGAAGTCGATGTGGGCGGGGTCCCAGGTGCCGTTGTAGAAGGCGAGCACCTTGAACGGGGCGGCGGCCTGCCGGGTGGCGGCGCTGCTGGCCGGAGCGGCCGGAAGGCCGAGGCAGGCCGCGACCGTGACGCCGAGCAGGGCGGTGAGAGAGCGTTTCACGAAGCTTCTGGGCACAGTGGATCCTTCGCCGGTGGGGGGTGGCTGGTGCCGAGAGTGGTGATGGCCGCTGGTGCCGTGCCCTGCCATCGCGTACGCGCCGACGGGCGACCGCGCCACCGTGCCATCGTGGGGACGAGCGGGAGCCCTCAGACCGCCGAGAGGCCCTTTCTTTAAGAAAGTTTACTAACAATGGGCTCGCGCCGAGGCTACGATCAGCCGGGTCCCCCTGTCAATGCCCCAGTCAGAACCCCGCCCGCCAACCCCGAAGTACGCCGGTTCAGCCGTCTCCCCCACCACGCCCGGCGGACCGATCTCTCCTTCCGCCGCCCCCGCATGCCCACGCGGAAGCGTGCCGAACGCTCACAAGCTCCTGCCGAGCAGGACGAGGAGATACACGGCGGGACAGAGGGCCCAGCCGCAGCAGAAAGAAAGCCACGACAAGGCCGCCGGCGACGGGGCCCGTACCAGCACCACTGTGCTCACGGCGACTCCGAGCACGCCGATCGCCAGCCAGGCGATCGGCAGCCACAGCATGAGGATCACCAAGGTGTCGAGGCTCAACGTCAGCGTGACGACTAACGGGACCGCGACAACGTAGACGACCACAGCCGTGGTCACGCCGGCCAGACCCCACGACAACCCCCGCACCGGCCGATACATGACCGGACTATCCGTCAGGCCGCGAGGGAGGCGCAAGACACGGGACATCACGGCGGGTGGCCGGGTGAGTGATCGGACGCTCGGCGGCGGCCTTCGGGAACCGGTCGGCGGCCGCGACGGCGACGAGTGTGCGTACGGCTCTGAGGTACACACCAAAGCGTGATCACACAACATCTGGTTGTGGCTATCCGCCCTTTCGGTTGTTTGATCCGCCCTCGAAGGCTTGGTTTGATCGGTCGGTCAACCACTGGTTGTCCCGGGTCGTTCAAGCATTGGTTGTCCATAGTGGGAGGTGGGGAGCTTCGTGGCCAGACGATCTCTGGGGCGGCGGTTCGGGTGGCTGTGGGCTGCCTACGCGGTCAGCGCCTATGGCTCCGGGCTGGGGTTCGGGGCGATTCCCCTGATAGCCGTGCTGGTGCTGCACGCCGGCCCCGCTCAGGTGTCCGCGCTGTCCGCCGCCGGACCGGCGGTGGGCATGCTGATCGCGTTACCGCTCGGACCGTGGGTCGAGTTCCACCGCAAACGGCCGGTCATGATCGCGATGGACCTGACCCGGTTCGGGGTCATGATGACCATCCCGGTCGCCTACGCCTTCGGTCTGCTCGGGTTCGTCCAGTTGCTGATCGTCTCCGCCGTGGTCGCCGCCGCCAAGATCACCTCGAATGCGGCCGGTGGCGCCTACCTGCGGGCCCTGGTCCGGCCGGACGATCTGCTGGTGGCCAACGCGCGGTTCGAGTCGACCACGTGGAGCTCGATCGCGGTCGGTCCGCCGCTGGGCGGAGCCGCCATCGGCCTGTTCGGGCCGGTGACGACCGTGGTGGCCGACGCGCTCAGCTACCTGTTGTCCGCGCTGAGCATCACCGCCATCGGTGGCCGGGAAGAGCCTCCACGGCGAAGCGGCACGCACCAGGTCGGGGTCGGCGAACTGCTCGACGGCTGGCGGCACATCCTGACCCATCCCGGTCTGCGGGCCCTCTACTTCAACCAACTCCTCGTCAACGGGCTGATCATGGCCACCGAGCCGCTGCTGGCCGTGCTCCTGCTGCGCCAGCTCGGGTTCCCACCCTGGCAGTACGGCCTGGCCTTCGCCGTCCCCTGCGTCGGCGGACTGATCGGCTCACGCCTCGCCCGCCGGGTCGTGGCGCGCTACGGCCAGCACCGGGTCCTGCGCACGGTCGGCACGCTGCGCGCCGTCTGGCTGGTCGGCCTCGCCTTCGTCCGTCCTGGTGTCGCCGGCCTCGCGATCGTGATCGCCGTCGAACTCGCGATCATCATCAGCATGAGCCTGTACACCCCGGTACTGGCGACCTATCGACTTGAGCACACTCCCCAGGACCGCGTCGCCCGCACCCTGTCGGCCTGGTCGATCAGCGGCAACGCCTCCATCGCCGTCTTCAGCGCCCTCGGTGGACTGCTCGCCGACGCCACCGGCCCACGCACGGCCATCGCCATCGCAGGCCTGCTCATCCTCGTCAGCCCACTGCTGCTCCCCCGTCGCCCGGCTCCCCAACTCGTCCGCACCCTCGAGCCGGCGACGACCGGACCTTCACCACAGGCGGCAGGCGTTCCCGACCAAGCGGGGTAACGGGCGAGCCGGGGGGTGCAGCACCTCGTCGAAGGACGGGTCCATCGGCCTCGCCCGTCCTGCCGCATTGGCGCCTGCGGGGAAGTGTTACAGATCATCGGCGAGTTCAACGCCGCCCGCGATGCCGAGTACGCCGAGGTGATGGAGCGTCTCCCCGCCTTCCGCGAGGAACTGGCGCGCGAACGCGAGCGAGGCCGGGCCACCTACGCCGAGGTGGAGGAGTCGGAGGCCGACCTGGAACGCTTCCGCTCCTGGCTGGCCAAGATCGCCGCACGCGACTACTTCGCCGCCCCCGTCGGCGCTCTCGTACGCGCCGCGATCGCCGACGCCGAAACCGACCTCGCCGACTTCGAACAGGCCGCGCTGGCCGCCGAGACCGGCATCGCAGTTCCCGACGTGGGCGAAACGAGGCCGACATGAACAGATCACGTCGATGGGACCTGCTCATCGGCATCGCAGTGCCGGAGATGGGCGGAGGGAAGCTGGTATGACCGGGTCATGGGGATGGGACCTGCTCATCGGCATCGCGATCGCCCTGCTGGCCGCCTGGCTGGTCCTCATCGGCACGCTGGCCCTCGTCCGGCCGCGCGGCGGCCTGCTGCGCGAGGCGCTGCGGCTGCTGCCCGACGTGCTGCGCCTGGTACGCCGCCTGGCCGCCGATCCCGACCTGCCCCGCGGCGTACGCGTCCGGCTCGCGCTGCTGCTGGCCTACCTGGCCTTTCCCATCGACATCGTCCCCGACTTCATCCCCATCCTCGGGTACGCCGACGACGCCATCATCGTCACCGTCGTACTGCGTACGGTGGTACGCCGCTCCGGGCTGGAGGCCGTGCGCCGGCACTGGCCCGGCACCGACGACGGCTTCACCGCCCTGACCCGCCTGACCGGCCTCGACAAGCCGCAGCCCCTCCCCGAACAGTGACAAAGCCGCTCGGACACCCCCACACCCAGCTGACATGAACGCCTACCCTGACGACTCGCCCCGGTACAGCCTGAGTAGTCGGGGAGGCGATCCGTCAGCATTGTGCTGCGGTTCGGTGGACCGGCGTTGAGCTACGCGATCCTGGCCGCTCGATTCCCTCGACCCCGTATGGCGACCGACCACAGCACGATCGCTACCTGTGGTGGTGTGATGGCCCACCCATACCTCGGCCATCTACGATCCGCCGGCCAGAGCCGCGAAGGTGCACACTTAGATCATGCGCCGGCGGATGTTCCTCTTTTCCATCCCAGTGGTCACCAGTGCGATGGCAGCGGCACTCATGTCCTGGTCGCTGCCGGTGGGAATCGCTCTTCTGCTGCTGACCATGCTCGTCGCTATGGGGCTGGCTTTCTGGGCGCTGCACCATGTGAATGCGGAACATGACAGGCGTGAGCAGACGCAAGGGACTGCACCCCGACCCGCTGGTAGCGCCTGGGCGGCAGCGGGCCGGTGGTTGGCGAAGCACTGGGGTACGGCGGGGTGCGCCTACGACTGCGACCGGGCGCGCTGACGGAGCCTTTCCCCTGGCGTCGCCATTTGATGCTCACGTCGTTGTCGCCGACCGCGCATCAAGAGCGGGCGTGGGTGAGGGCGGCTATGCCGTCCAGGACGCGGTCGAGGCCGAACACGAACTCGGTGTCGCCGTCGTCCCACTCGTCGTTGACGGCACCGGCGGCCATGGCGGCGGAGACCGCGGGGAAACGGACCGGGTCGATGACGCGGGCGAGCGTCGTGGCGTAACGCGCGGCCTGGTCAGGCCCTGCCGCACCGACGGCGATCGACAGGGCCGCCCACTGCCGGACATAGCCGGACAGCAGCATGACGACCGACAGCTTCTCGGACTCGGCAAGGCCCGTACCGCCCAGGCACGTGAGGCCACGCTCCAGCCAGGTGATCTGGTTGGGCAGCAGCGGAGGCCCGCTGACAGGGATCTGCAGCACCCACGGGTGTCTTCTGATCGCGTGCAGGATGGCCCAGGCCCACTCGGTCAGCCCAGCGCGCCAGTCCTTGTCCGCAGCCGCCTCAGGCGGCTGCCCGTAGGCGGCGTCCTGCATGAGATCCAACAAATCGTCCTTGGCCGCGACATAGCGGTAGAGAGCCATGGTCGACACGCCGACCTCCTTGGCCACGCGTGCCATGGACACCGCCGCCAGCCCGTCGGCGCGGGCGACTTCCAAGCCCGCCTGGACGATTCTGTGCAGGCTCAGGGCCGGTTTGGGGCCCTTGCCGGGACGGTCCCGCAGCCCCCAGGCCACCGCGATGCCGACGGGGATCTCCAATTCCTCGATCTTGCCCACCTCCATACCTCTGTGTATAGCATACGCAGTAAGGTATACATCATACGCAATAGAGCGTATGGCATACACAGATGGAGGGTTCATGAACGTGCTCATCTCTGGCGCGAGTGTCGCCGGGCCCGCCCTGGCGTACTGGCTGCGCCGCCACGGCTTCGGGGTGACCGTGGTGGAGCGGGCCGCCACGCCTCGCCCCGGCGGTTACAAAGTGGACCTGCGCGGGGTGGCGGTGGAGGTGGCGCGGCGGATGGGGATTCTCGACGAGGTGCGGCGCCGGTCGACCGATATCCGGGGCGGGACGTGGTTGAACGGGGCTGGCAAGACCCTCGCGACACTCGGTCCGGACATGATCGGGTTTCGCGACCCGGGAGACCTGGAGATCATGCGCGGGGATCTGGCTGAGATCCTTCATGCCCGCACCCGAGGCGAGGCCGAGTACGTCTTCGGCGACACGATCACCTCGATCACCGATGAGGGCTGCGGCACGCGCGTGACGTTCCGCGATGCGGCACCGCGTACGTTCGACCTCGTAGTGGGGGCCGACGGCCTGCATTCGGGCACTCGCGCGCTCGTCTTCGGCCCGGAGGAGCGGTTCACCGAGGGACTCGGCCTGGGCGTGGCGGTCTTCGGCGTCCCCAACCACCTGGGCCTGGACCGCTGGGAGATGGTCCTGTCCGCCGCCGGGCACGTGGTGAACGTCTACAGCGTGCGGGCGGCGACGGCGGCCAAGGCCCAGTTCTTCTTCCCCGTGCCGCAACGGCCCGTCGACCGGCACGACGTGGCGGCCCAACAGCAGGCCGTTGCGCAGGCGTTCACCGGACACCGATGGGAGGTGCCGCGGTTGCTGGCCGCGATGCCGGAGGCGGGCGACTTCTACTTCGACACCATGGCGCAGGTACGGATGGACTCCTGGTCGCGCGGGCGCACGGTGCTGCTGGGCGACGCCGCCTACTGCCCCTCACCCGCGTCCGGACAAGGCACCGGCATGGCCCTCGTCGGCGCCTACGTGCTCGCCGGAGAGCTGGCCGCCGCCCAGGGCGACCACCGGGTCGCATTCGCACGGTACGAGGAGGAGATGCGCGGGTTCGTCGAGCTGAACCAGCGGCTGGGCCGCACCGCCGCCAAGGGCATGGTGCCCACCTCCCGGACCCGCGCGCGCCTGCAGGGCCTCATGCTGCGGATGGCGCCGCACATGCCGGGCAAGGAACGGGTGATGGAAGCCATGATGAAGCCGATCCGGAAAGCGGCCAACGGCATCGAATTGCGTGACTACCCGACCACGGCACAGCCGACGGCGCGGCCGTAGAAAGGCACATGCCGTTGTTGGCGTTCACGCCGGAACAGGTGGCGTCCCGGTCGGCCGCTCGGCCGTAGGACCTTCGGCACGCGGCCGTCTCGCTGTGGCCGAACGCCGGTGTTCCGGCGACTGCGATCGCACAGCCCGCCGGCCAGAGCGTGGGCTGCGTCAACCTGCCAGTCGGGCCAGGGCCAGGGCGTGCGCCTGGGCGAGGGATTCCGCGGCGGCGCAAGGGACGTCGGGCCGCACACCGGTGCCTTCCCAGTTCGTGCCGGAGACGGGGTTGATGGCGCGGCCGGTGGGGATGGTGGCTTCCAGGTGGGGGTGCACGGTCCACCCCTTGCACGGGTGTGCGCCGCCGCGGGTGGGCTCGCCGACGACAACCGCGCGGCCGAGCTGTTGCAGGTCGTAGGCCAGTTCTTCAGCGGCGGAGAAGGTGCTGTCGCTGGACAGCACGTACAACGGTTTGCTGCCGCCGAAACGCGCGCCGGGAACGTGCGGCAGGCTCCAGGACTGCTCGCTGCGCTCGCCGTCGCGCCAGTACATGGTGTTGAGGTGAGTGCGCTCGTCCAAGAGGTAGCTGCAGATGAAGGCGACGGTGTCCGGGTCGCCGCCCCGGTTGCCGCGAAGGTCCACGATCAGCGCCTGGGCGCGGGAGGCCAGGGTGAGCGCAGCGCTCAGCGGTTCGGCGGCCCAGTCCAGCGGAAACAGCATCGGCGCCAGCTCCACCACGGCGATCCGTCCGTCGAGCAACTCCACCCGGGGCGCACCGCCCAGCGAGGTGTCGAAGTCCCGGCGGATGGAGGCCAGGGTCGCCTCCATCTGCTTGGGGGGCACTGGGTCGGCGTGGTGCTTCAGTCTCAGGTGTTGGTCGTTGTTGACGGCCTGCAGGTCCGCGGTGACCAGACGGGCGAGCTCCTCGGCGCCGTCGACGTCATAGGCGCCTTTGGCCAGGCGTCGTTGCAGCACGCCGGTGAGCTGCTCGGCTACCTCAGGGAAAACGTAGTGCTCGGTCAGCAGCCGGCTTATCTCGTCGATGACAGGGGCAGGCTGAACCTTCGTCAGAGTCGTCATGGGCAGGGAGTAGATCACTGGCCTTGCGAAAACGTCAAAGACGTTCGGACACTTCGGGTAAGCGTGATCAGCCTTCCCCCGTGCCATTCCCTGAGAATGTTCCGCTCGCTCGGCGATGAGGCGGAGGATGCCGGTGTTCTCGGCGAGGAACAGGCCGCTGTAGACGAGGATGTGGCGGGGTGTGGCACGGGTGTCTGCGGCCTTGCCCTGCGAGGTGCCTACACCCACGCGACGTCCAAGCCGGCAAGCAGTGCGGCGGCTCGAATGGGGCGGGAGCTGTGGGATGACTAAGGCCGGCGGCTGCAACCCCGTGCTGACAACTGCAACCCGGACTGCAACCCCGGACAGGCTTGCTGATCAGGATATCTGGGAGTCTGCCCAGGTCATTATGGGTGGGCCGCCAGGGACTCGAACCCTGAACCTACGGATTAAAAGTCGTCCGAAGAGCGTCTACCCACGTCTCCCGGTGTCACTACATGCCTGGTCGAAGCGCAATCATCTTGATCAACTTCTACCAGCGTCTACCGCCGTCTCGGGAGGCAGTTAGCATGCGCGTTAGCAAGATCGTTCTTGCTGTTGCGTTATCAGAAGTCGCTGAACAGCAAGTACAACAAGAGAAGCTGGACCGCGATCGCGGCCATAACTTTCAACACAAAGGGAGCGGGGCGCACATATTGCGGTTCCTGATCCGGATTGTTCAATGCATGAGAGGCGGCCTCCCTGATCTCGTCACCTTGGCCCAAGGTTCCCGCTAATAGAGCAATCATCGCTACGACATAGATCGCCATCCACTTAGCTGGCGATGAGTGATCGGTAAAGAAGGCATACTTAGCTACTAGGCCAGCTAGAGCAACGAGAAATCCGATGGCGACCCTTGCCCGATAGCCCCAGGTAGGCATCAGGAGACTTAATCGCAGTAATGGGAACAAGGTCGATAGTCCCACTAGTAACCACAAGTAGCGAGAGTCTAAGTCGGCAAGCGCCACGAAAGGACCTCCTCATTGTGCAAGCCTAAAGAGAGTACTTCGCAGCTGGTCTAGTAACAAGATCTTCGTCCACTCCTCCTCTGCTGAGCTGAGCAGATCGGACGAGAATTGGACTCCACCTCGAATCGCTGGCGAGGTCACGTCCATGCCTGTTCGCGATCCGGCCTGCCCCGTCAGATGATCACCAGGTCACTCGTTGGCAAGCGGACCCGGAGCGCAGGGCCGCCAGGCCCGAGCACCGGAAGCCGCGCGGCAGCCGATCGCCCCGACCGCGTGTGGCGAGGACCGAAGTGAGCGATCGTCACGGCCTTAGGTGGTCACTGTGCTGGTTCTGCGGGCGCGTGGGCGGTGCGTGCCCGGACCGGCCGAGGGCCGCAGCCGGGCACGCAGACCGACCGGCGCGCCCGGCGGACCGCGCAGCGGGCCGCCTTTAAAGACGTAGAGAAAGTCCTCATCCGGAGGAACGCGGACTCGGATGATCTTGAATGTCGTGGCCTTCGCGGTGCCTCTGGTCTGGTGCTTTGCCGGTTGTTGCTAGGCGTCGCTCATTGCCGTGGTTGGGGTCTGGTCAGGCGTTGGCGTACTTGGTGGCGGACGATGCGTTCGGCGAGTTCTTGGGGGGTGTCGGCGGTGAGGGTGGTGGTGCGGCCGTGGAGGGCGTGCCAGCGGTAGGCGAAGGGGTTGTAGAGGAAGGCCCAGTGGGGGAAGCGTTCGCGGAGGGCGCGTAAGGCCGATGGTGTGTCGTTCATGGGGTGGGTGGGGGTAGCTGGGCCCAGACGGTGCGGCCGGCGGCGTCGCCTTTGACTCCCCATGTTGTGGTGAGGGCGGTGACGAGGTGGAGTCCTCGCCCGCCTTCGCGGGTGGAGGTGCGGGCGCCGAAGGCGATGGGTCCGCCTTGGTCGGCGATCTCGATGTAGGCGGTGCCGTCGGGGTGGTGCTTGACGGTGGCGGTGAAGGTTCCGCCGGGTTGTCCGGTGTAGGTGTGTTCGACGGCGTTGGTGGCGAGTTCGCTGGCGATGAGATCGGCGTCGGCGTGGTCGGGGAGATGGGTCTTGACGAAGCGGCGGACCGCGCGCACCTGCTCCGCTCGTCCGAGGAAGGTTTGTTGCCATTCTCCGGTGCCTTTGCGGCTGTTTGTGGGTGCGGTCACGTGGGCTCACCTCGCGATCAAGCAGGTCAGGGGCACTGCATCTATGCCTGATACTTAAAGTACGAGTACAGTACTTAGAGTGCAAGCCACTTGCGGTACTTGCCACGCACAATAAGTACTGCTCAGGTAGAGGCTGCGACGAAGGAGGAGTTCATGTTCGGTCTGGTGGTCCGATTCACCTGTAAGGACGAGGCGAGCGCGGAGGCGTTCGATCAACTGGTCGCCGAGACCATCGAGAAGATCCGCACGGAAGAGCCCGGCACGCTGGTGTACGCGTCCCACCTGGTGGAGGGCCAGCCGCTTCAGCGGATCTTCTACGAGCTGTACCGGGACCGGGCGGCCTTCGACACCCACGAGGAGCAGGAGCACACTCGGCGGTTCCTCGGGGCGCGCGATGAGCTGCTGGCCTCGGTCGAGGTCGACTGGCTGTCGCTCCAGACCGGCAAGGGAACGGCAGGGTGAGCACCGAATACCAACGGGCACTAGGCCGGCGGATCGCCCAAGAACGTAAACGGCGCGGCCTGTCGCAACCGGAGTTGGCGCGGCTGGTCGACCGGTCGGTGGCGTGGATCTCCCAGGTAGAGCGCGGCGTCCGCAAGGTCGACCGCATGTCGGTCCTGGAGAAGGTCGCCGAGGCTCTGGACATCCCGTTGTCGGAGCTGGCGGCGGAGGCGCCGGTCGTCGCGGCCTCCGCTGAGGAGATCCCAGGAACGGCGAGTCTGCGTCTAGTGCTCTCGGGGGCCCATTCCCTGCGGGCCATGCTGCACTCGGCGCCCGTCCCGCCTACATCGGAGATCAAGCCGCGGGTCGACCGAGCGTGGGAGCTGACGCACGAGAGCCGGTATGTCGAGCTGGCCGACCTACTGCGCGGGTTGGTACCCGCGTTGGAGACCGCTGCCCGCTCGGCTCCCGAGGAGCGGCGGGCGGAGCTGTTCCAACTGCTGGCGGTGACCTATCAGGCGTGCTCGGCGGCGCTGGCCAAGCTCGGCGAGCCGGAGGCCGCGTGGATCGCCGCCGACAGGGCGATCGTGGCAGCGGAACGAGCGGGTGACCCGCTGATGATGGCGGCCGGCGCATTCCGGCTCGGCTTCGTCTTCTTGGGCGCGCGCCACTTCGACCAGGTGGAGGAGACGGCTCGGACGGCTTCCGAGGCGCTGTGGTTCCTGGTCGATGAGGGCAAGCCCGAGGCCATGTCGTTGTGGGGCGGTCTCACCCTGCAACGAGCCGTGGCCGCGTCTCGATTGAACGAGGCCACTACCGCCTATGAGCATCTGGCGCGGGCTCGTGAGGTCGCGGAGCGGCTGGGAGAAGGGCGCAACGACTACAACACCGAGTTCGGGCCGGCCAACGTCACGCTTCATGAGGTGGCCGTGGGCGTCGAGCTGGGTGACGCCGGTCATGCGCTTCGGGTCGGGACGGCGGTGGACACATCGGCGCTGTCACCTGAGCGGCGTGCCCGGCTTCATGTCGACCTGGCTCGCGCTCATGCGCAGCGCCGTCAGGTCGAAGAGGCCGTGTCCGCGCTGCTGGAGGCCGAGACGATCACACCGGAGCAGATACGGAACCACCGAATCACCTACCAGTTGGTGTCCGATTTGCTGACCATGCAAGACCCGCCATCCCCTGAGCTGCGGGAACTTGCCGACCGGATCGGCGTGTAGAAAAAGTACGTGTACTAATACTAAAAGTACTAGCAGATACTCGCGGTGCGAGGTAGCGTTTGTGTTGTCGCTGAAGCTCTCCTGGACAGGAGGTGACAGCCCAACACAAACGCTCTTCTGCGTTTCAGGGCCAGAAACGAAGCGACCGCTCACCCCGGAGCGGTACAGGCCACACATGAAAGTGGCCTGAGCGGGAGATCCCGCCCAGGCCGGATGCGGTCAGCACCCTAGTTGGCGCTTCGATGCTATCGCCTCCGGATTCTGACGGCGCGTGATCTCCCTCGTCCCCCACGCCTGCTCAGCAGGCAGACGAGAGGTGTGTTCAGCATGCGCAACATCCCCATCCCGGTCGACGTCTCCCGGCTCCAGTTCATCTGCGTGAAGGCTCCGTGCCCGCGCATCTTGAACAAGGAGACCGGTGAACTCAAGACCGACAAGACCACCGGTCAGACCGTCTATGAGGTGCTGTTCTCCGTGGAGGACGCCTTCGGCAAGATCGAGCTGGTCAAGATCGGCGTCGTCGGGGAGCCCTCGGTCGTCCCCGGCAACGAGGTCAAGCCTGTCGGCCTGGTCGGCTACGTGTGGGAACTGTCGGGACGCTGGGGCATCGCCTACCGCGCCACCTCACTCCTGCCCGCCGTCACCGCGGAGGCGCGCGGTGTCTGACCATCTCCTCCTCTCCCTCGGAGTCCTGGCCGCCTCGGCGGCCGGGCTCTGGGCCTGGCGCCGCTGGCACTACCGGTCCTTCTGGCTGTGCCTGCGCTACCCGCTGACCGCCATCACGGTCCGCCTCACCTGGCGCAAGGTCGCCCTCGGCTGCGGCCTGACAAAGAAGCGGCAGCGCTTCTGGTTCACCACCGTCCCCGGGCTGATCTCCTCGACCGGCCTGGTCCGCGTCAAACGGCGGTTGCAACGGGTCGCGGTCGACACCAAGCCGTGGATGTGGCTGCCCATGCCGACCCGTCACGGCTGGCGCGTCACCATTCGCCTCCTGGAAGGTCAGATCCCGGAGGACTACGCCCAGGTCGCCGAACGGCTCGCGCACTCCTGGCGCGTCCACGCCGTACGCGTCTCCTCCAAGAAGCGCGGTCGCGTCACCCTGGCCGCGACCATCCGCGATCCGCTGGTCAGAATCGACCGGCTCCCCGTCTCGACCGAACTGCTCAAGGTCACCGTCGGCCGACTGGAGACCGGCTCCCCCTGGGTCATCGACTTCCGCACCGTCCCGCACTGGCTCAACGCCGGTGCCACCCAATCCGGCAAGTCCAACCTTGCCAACGCCCTGATCATCGGACTATCCCCGCAACCGGTGGCAATGGTCGGCTTCGACCTCAAAGGCGGCGTGGAGTTCACCCCGTACGAACCCCGCCTGTCGGCCCTGGCCACCTCGCGCGCCGAATGCGTCAACCTGCTCGATGACCTGGTCTCGCTGATGGTGGACCGGATGGCCGCCTGTCGTGCAACCGGAGCGCGCAACATCTGGCAGTTGCCGGGCGACCGGCGACCGGTCCCCGTGGTGGTCCTGGTCGATGAGCTGGCAGAGCTGTACCTGATGGCCGACAAGTCCGAGAAAGACGAGATCGCCAAGACCTCCACAGCGCTGCTGCGGATCGCCCAGCTCGGACGGGCGTTCGGGATCTACCTGTTCTGCTGCGGCCAGCGCATCGGCTCCGACCTCGGCCCCGGAGTGACGGCCCTGCGCGCTCAGTGCTCGGGGCGGATCTGCCATCGCGTCAACGATCCCGAAACCGCGACCATGACCCTCGGCGACCTCGACCCCGCAGCCCTGGTCTCCGCACGGGCCATCGCCTCCGAAACCCCCGGCGTCGCGATCGTCGCCGGCCAAGACGGCCAGTGGTACCGGGCGCGCTCCTTCTACGTCTCCGAGCAAGCCGCCGAAGCCGCCACCCGCACCTACGCCGGTCTCACTCCGTCATGGGCCGAAGTCATGGCCGGTACCCATTGCGCCGAGTTGAGCGATGCCGACCTCGCCGACTTCCTCGCCCCTGAAACCGCCGTCCTGGAGGGCTGACCGGCATGCGACGCCTCGCCTCCTGGCTGCTGGACTCCGGTCCCGTCATCGTCCTGGCACTGATCGCCGGTGCCGGCTCCTTCTCCCACGTACGACAGACAGCGGTGGAGCACGGGCAGACGGGCCCGATGGCCTGGGCGGTGGCCGTGTGCGTCGATCTGACCTGCGTCATGGCCGCCCGCGAACGTCAACGCGACAAGAAGACCGGCCGCCACCGGACCGGCCCGCTCTCCTGGCCCACCTGCGTCCTGGTCGCCGGAATCATCCTGTCCCTGGCCGCCAACCTCCACCAGGCCGAACCATCGGTGTGGGGCTGGCTGACCGCCGCGACACCCGCGGCAGCGTTCCTCGTCGCCGTCTCGATGCTGGAACGACGCGCGACCGGCCCCCACCCCGAACCATCCCCGGCCTCGGCCGTCGCCGCGCCGGCCACCGTGCTACCTGCCTTCGACCGCGCCCAGCGCGACGCCACCGAACCCTCTCCCGCGCTCCTCGACTACGCCCGGCGCGTGGTCGAAGAGCACAGCGCCAAGCACGGCAAGCCCATCACCCTCGACCTGCTGCGCGCCCGGCTAGGCGTATCGAGCCAACTCGCCACCGACCTACTCCACCACCTGCGCACAACACCGGAAACACCGTGAAGGGAGCACCATCCATGTCTGTCGACCCCGACCACCGGACGGCCTTCATCACCGGACTACGACGGCTGGCCACCTTCCTGGAGGCCAATCCCGAAGTCCCCGTGCCTAGGTACTCCACCACCATCGGCTACTGCGCCGAGCGCACGGCCGATGCGGAGATGTGCGCTGAGATCGACCGGATCGCCGCGTTGTGCGGCACGAAGATCGACTCCGGCGCCCTGGCTCACGACCACTACATGACCGCTCTGCACTTCGGGCCGGTCCGCTACGAGGCGTTCGCGATCCTCGCCGACGCCCGCGCCAGGCACGAAGCATTCAGCAGCTACCACGGCTGCGTCATCCCCGACCACACGGCCGTCTCCACCGCCTGACCAAGGGACCACCACCATGGGCGCCCATCTCGACGACCACCCACAGCACGCCCCGGCTCAGGAGATCCAAGAACGGACGATGACCGAACCGCTTCCGGTGGTCCGCTACCGCTGCGCGACCTGCGGCGGGACCGGCGTCGACAGCATGGCCGACACCTGCCGCGACTGCGACGGAACCGGAGCAGACAACCACGGGGCTTAACGCCTCGGCGCCCCCGGCGTGGCCACACAACCGCCAAGTTCCGCGCCACGTCGGGGGCCATCCCCAACCGAACCCGAAAGACCCGGAAGGGACACGCCCCATCATCCCCAACCCCCGCGCTCAGCACGCGGTAACCGGCATCATCGCCCGGCTCCACGACCCCCAATACGACCGCTGGGCCGCCCAGATCCGCGCGACCGGCGGATGCCGCCAACCCATCCACCTGCGCGGACGCGTCCGGCACATCGACGCCGCGACCGGCCACGTCCTGCACACCTACAACACCAACCGCGAACCCGGCGGCGTGCTGCGCGTGCAGTGCAAGACCCGGCGCGCCTCCCGCTGCCCGGCTTGTGCCGAGATCTACCGCGCCGACACCTACCAGCTCATCCGCGCGGGCCTGGCCGGCGGCAAAGGCGTCCCCGACACCGTCAGCGCACACCCGGCGCTCTTCGTCACTCTCACCGCCCCCTCGTTCGGCGCGGTCCACACCCGGCGCGAGCACGGCGGCAAGGTCCAGCCCTGCCACCCCCGGTGCGACGCCGACAAGTGCCCGCACGGGCGCGTCATCTCCTGCACCGCCCGGCACGGCGACCAGGAAAACCGCCTCGGCGAACCGCTCTGCCCCGACTGCTACGACTACGCCGCGAGCGTGCTGTTCAACGCCCTAGCCCCCGAACTGTGGCGCCGCTTCACCCTCGCCCTGCGCCGCAACCTCGCCAAGCTCCACGGCCTGACGGTCAAGGAACTGGGTGAACACCTGGCCGTCTCCTTCGCCAAAGTCGCCGAGTACCAACGCCGCGGCGTCGTGCACTTCCACGCGGTCATCCGACTCGACGGACCCGGCGGACCGCACACCCCGCCTCCGGCCTGGGCCGAGCGTGACGCCCTGGCGCTGGCCGTACGGCATGCGGCCGGTGCGGTCAGCGTCCCCGTTCCGTCCCTGGCTGGTGAGCCTGCCCGCGTCCTGCGCTGGGGGACACAGCTCGACGTCCGGCCCATCACCATGGACGGAGAACTGACAGAGCAGGCGGTCGCCGGCTACATCGCCAAGTACGCCACCAAAGCCGCCGAATGCGTCGGCACCATCGACCGGCGCATCAACACCCCAAACGAGGTCACCGGTCTCGGCCTGCGTGAGCATCCCCGGCGGCTGATCGCCGAGTGCTTCCGCCTGGCCGAACTCGACCAGCTCAACGAGCTACGGCTCGCCCAATGGGCACACATGCTCGGCTTCCGCGGCCACTTCTCCACCAAATCCCGCCACTACTCCACAACCCTCGGCGCCCTACGCGCCGCCCGCGCCGACCACATGCGCGACGAGGACATCAGCACCGGACGCCTACCCCTGTTCGACGAGGACACCGTCCTCGTGATCGCGCACTGGGAGTACGCCGGTAAGGGCCTGTCCGCCGGAGAACAGGTCCTCGCCGCCGCGATCACCGGCCGGCCGATGGCTTCCGACGAGGAGGTGAGCGCATGGCCAAGCTCCTCCTGAGCGTGCCTGAGGCCGCCGAAGCGCTCTCGATCTCCCGCGCCAAGCTGTACCGCCTCATGGGCGACGGCGAAATTCCTTACCTCCACATCGATCGATCCCGCCGCATCCCCTTGTCCGCTCTTGAGAACTACGTCTCCGACCTGCTGGCGAAAGAGAGGGCAGCGTGACAAAGATCCTTCCGCCCTCCGCCCCAGAGGGCTCCGATCGCAAGAGGACAGGCAGCAAGCCCGCGCCGAAGCTCCGCGACGGCGTCATGAAGCGCGGCAAGACCTGGTCATACGTCATCAGGGTCACCGACCCGGAAACCGGCGTCAGCAAGCCCAAATGGGTGGGCGGCTTCACTACCGAGGACGAGGCCAAAGCCGCGCGCGACGAGGCCCGTGTGGCAGCTCGGCGCGGTGAGTATGTGGACCGGAGCGCCATCACCGTAGGGGCGTACCTGGCCGAATGGATCGAGTCCCACGCGATCGAGATCAAGCCCAAGACGCTGCACGGTTACCGAATGCTGATTCGGCTCTACATCGCTCCACATATCGGATCATTGCGGCTACAGGCGGTGCGACCGAGCACGATCACCAAGCTCTACTGGCATCTAAGCACTAAGGGCGGTAAGGGCGGTCAGCCGCTGTCCACGCGGTCAGTGAGCCATGTTCACGCGGTCTTGCGTAAGGCATTCGGTGATGCCGTGAAGGTCGAAGAGCTTCTGACGTCGAACCCCGTAGAGCGGGCCAAGCGGCCGAAGCACGTCTACGCCGAACCGGGGAGCGTGTGGACTCCTGAACAGCTCCGCACGTTCCTGTCGCTAGCCAGATCGCATCGGTTGTTCGCCTTCTTCCATCTCGCCGCCTATACCGGCGCCCGGCGCGGTGAGCTGGTCAATCTGCGCTGGTCGAATGTCGATTTCGCTGGAAAGACGATCACCATTGCCGGGTCGGCCGGTGTCGTGGATGGTGAGCGCATCGAGGGCACCACGAAGAGCGGGCGGATTCGGGTGGTCAGCATCGACGACGAGACCGTTGCCGTCCTCAGGGAGCACCAGGCGCGGCAGGAGGCCGACAAGGCGGCCGCGGGGGAGGAGTGGAGCGGGCAGAAGGATCTCCACGTCTTCACGACGGGCTTCGGGCGGCCGATCTACCCCGACACCGTCACACAGTTGATCCGGGACCTCGTGAAGGCGCACAACGCCGCACAGCCGTCCGCAGAGCGGCTGCCGTTCGCGCGGCTGCATGACCTACGACATGTCCACGCCACCACGCTCCTGCTGGCCGGCGTCCCGGTACATGTGGTCGCCGCGCGACTCGGGCACGCGGACCCTGCCATCACGCTCAGGGTGTACGCCCACGTGATCCGGTCGGCGGAAGCATCCGCGGCCGATGTCTTCGCGCAAGCGCTGAAGGGGACACCGTAGGGCCGCTGTTAGCAAAGGTGTTAGCAAACACCCTCGGACGCATGGCGCTCCGGGGGTGTTTTCGCAGGTGGGCCGCCAGGGACTCGAACCCTGAACCTACGGATTAAAAGTCCGCAGCTCTGCCATTGAGCTAGCGGCCCGGCATAGATTGCAGGGTACTGAGCGTACCGCGCCTTGCGCGACCGCCTACCACCTCTCGCGGGGCGGCAAGGGGCCGTGTGCCGGGCGACGCTGCCTTCACCTACAGGTGGTGCCCTGTCAGGGTAAGGCTCAAGCAGCGGCTTCGGCTCTCGTGGCTTCAGGGCGTCACCAGGGTCGGGCCAGGGGGAATCCCGATGTGCGAAGAAGGGCCCCGGGGGCAGTCTTGAGACATGAACGAGATGAACCTCCACGGTCACTCCACCAAGGAACTCCGCCGCACCCGCGAAGGCAGGATCGTCGCCGGCGTCTGCTCCGGCGCCGCCGAGTTCACCGGCATCGACGCCAACATCCTGCGCCTCGCGCTCGCCGTCGCCACCTTCTTCGGCGGCCTCGGCGTCGGCATCTACGCCGTCGCCTGGCTGCTGATCCCCGAAGAGGGCAAGAACGGCTCGATCGTCCAGGACCTCATCAACAAGCAGAAGAGCGACAGCGGGTCCGCCTGGCACCAGGTCTCCTCGTACTGGCAGCCGTCGCAGGCCCCGCAGGACGGCCGCGCGCCGTACGGTGACCAGCCCACCGGCCAGTCGCCCTACACGGCCCCCTCCGCCGCCCAGCCGCAGTCGCCCACGAGCCGGCCGCAGTCGCCGGTGGACGAGCCCCCCGCCACCATCTAGCTCACCTGGGTGCGGACCCTGGTGATTATCTCGGTGCGAGTCTCGGTCCAGAGCATGGCCAGCGGTGCGGCGACGCACAGCCCGGCCGCCCCCGCGAGGGCGACCACCGGCTCTGGGCCGAGTACCTGCGCGGCGGCGCCTCCGATGAGGATGCCCAAGCCCTGGGCGGCCAGCAGGCCGGACTGCACCAGCCCGAAGGCCTGGCCGCGGCGGCCGGGCGGCACGCATTGCACGAAGGCGGCGTTGGCCGCGAGTTGGTACGCCCCTCCCAGCCCCGCGAGCATCCACAGGACCAGGACGACGGCCAGCGGAGGCCGCGTCGCGCAGCCGATGAGCGGTGCGCAGCTCAGCATGGCCATCCACCCCATGGCGCGCAGGCGCCCGGTGGGGGCCACGAACCGGCTGAACACGAAGGCTCCGATGACCGTGCCGGTCGGCATGGCGGCCATGAGCAGACCGGTGATCAACGTGACCTCTCGAGCATCGTCGCCCAGCGTGACGGCGTACGGCACGGCGATGCCCTCGGGGAGCACGTAGAAGCCGCAGAGCCACGCGAACAACACCAGAGTGCGCAGCCGCCGGTCGCCGAAGACCAGCCGGGCGCCCGACTTGGTCATGGCCCACATGGACGCGTGGACGCCGTCCTCGGGAGCCGGCGGGGGACGCCGGCGCAGCCCGAGTGTGAGGATCAGCCCGGAGGCCAGGAAAGTCGCGGCGTTCAGCGCGAGCCCTTCGTAGGCGCCGATGGCGGCGATCACTCCGGCGCCCGCGGCGAAGCCGAGCATCTGGACCACCTGGTTCGTCATGTTCTGCAGCGCCGACCCGGCGACGTACCGGTCGCCCTCGAGGATCTCGGGCAGCAGCGCGGCGCGCGCGGCCGTGAAGGGCGAGCTGAGCAGGACGACGCAGAACACCAGAACGCACAGCACGGGGAACGGCGTGCTCGGCAGGGCCATCAGACCCACCAGCACCGCTCGCGCCAGATCGCACACGATCATGATGCGGCGGCGCGCGAACCGGTCGGCGAGCCCGGCCAGCACGGGACCCCCGAGGATGGGCGGGAGGTAGGTCAGGGCGTACACGGCCGCGGTGGCCAGCGGGGACCCCGTCCGGTCGTAGACGAGGAGCGCCAGCGCCACCTGGGCGAGCTGGTCGCCGAGCAAGGACAGGCACTGGCCGAGCCACAGCGCACGGAATTCGCCGATGGCGATGACCTCGCCGTACGTTGCCTGGCTTTCGGGCGAGCGGCGGTGCCGCCCGGGCAGCCGGCTGGGCCTGATGGCCGCCATATGACTCCGGTGGGCTCGCTGGGCCGTTCCTGACAGTCCGTGTTCAGTATGTCACCTAAGGTGCCCGGTCCGCCGCTCGTTTCGCAAGCCCGATGGCGGCACGAAGGGCCGTGACCAGCCCGTCCTCGTGCGCTACGTCCGGATGACGTCAGGTATGGGATGGACGGCGGCATCCCGGGGTGACGGGTACGCGGCAGACATCGAGAGGGGCCGGGCGCCCTCGCGCCGGCGGATCCGCGCTGTGACGGGACGAGAACCGGGCTTCAGGCAGGGGAGGGGCTACCAGCCCAGCTCGTGCAGACGGTCATCATCGATCCCGAAATGGTGGGCGATCTCGTGGACCACGGTGATCTGCACCTCTTCCACGACCTCGTCCTCTGTCTCGCAGATTTCGCAGATCGGGTTGCGGTAGATCTCGATGCGGTCCGGGAGGACCCCCGCGTACCAGTCGCCCCGCTCGGTCAGGGGGATGCCGGTGTACAGCCCGAGCAGCCCCGGCTCGGGCGGATCGTCGACGACGACCATGACGACGTTCTCCATGACCTGGGCCAGCTCGGGCGGGATCGTGTCCAGCGCCTCGGCCACGAGCTCCTCGAACTTCTCCCGCGAAACCTTCACCACCGGTCAATCGTGTCATTGGTGCGGGACGTCGCGTAACCGCGATCAGACGTCTTGACTGGCGCCGACACGCGGGCTGACTCATCGCGGCTATGAGTGGGGCCGGGTTTTCGGGTAGGCAAGACGGCGATGAATCTGATGCGCTGGAAGGCGACCGCTCAGCGGCTGAACGAACGGCGCGCCGTGCGCCGCAGTGTGAACGCCCTGCTCATCGCCGTCGTCGCGTTGGCGGGGGCATGGCTCGGCCTCGCGATCGGCGCCCATGTCCGCACCGCCGTGGGCCCCGCGGAGATCGGGATGAGCCTGCGGCCCTCGTGGGGCGGCCAGACGGTCGTGGACATCCGTCCCCTCGGCACGCTGCGCTTCGACTCCCATAACGGGCCTATCCAGCTCGGCCTGAGCCTGGACGGCATCCGCGCGGACGTGGCGCAGCGGCTCCTGGAGAGTCCGCGCTGGGCGGAGACCCTTCCGGACCTGATCGAGGCGGACCTTCAGCAGGGCCTGCGCGAGCTGGTGATCAGAGCCACGCTGTTCGCGGTGGCAGGAGGGGCGCTCGCGGGGCTCATCGTGTTCCGCCATTGGCGCAGTGCTTTGTGGACGGGTCTGGGCAGCCTGGTGGCGATGGGACTCGTCGCGCTGCTGGCGGTGCTGACCTTCAACCCCCGATCCATCGCCGAGCCGCGCTACACCGGCCTGCTCACCGGTGTCCCCTCGCTCATCGGCAGCGCCGAGTCGATCGTGACCCGCTTCTCGGAGTACCGGACGCAGCTCGCCAAGCTGGTGACCAACGTCTCGCAGCTCTACCACGCGGGCGCCACCCTGCCGGTGTACTCGCCGGACCCCAACACGTTGCGCGTTCTGCATGTCTCGGACATCCATCTCAATCCCGTCGCTTGGAGCACGATCCGCTCACTGAAGGATGAGTTCAAGATCAATATGGTGCTGGACACGGGCGACATCGCCGACCACGGGACCAAGGCCGAGAACAAGTTCGTCGAGGAGATCGGCGAACTCGGCGTCCCGTACGTCTACGTGCGCGGCAACCACGACTCCATCGGCACGCAGCACGCCGTCGCCCAGCAGAAGAACGCCGTCGTCCTGGACGGCGGCGAGAAGACCGTGGAGGGCCTGCGGATCTACGGCGTGGGCGACCCGCGGTTCACGCCCGACAAGTCGGTCGACGTCAAGTCGGACGCCCAGCTGCTCACCGATCTCGGGCGCTTCCACGCCGAGCGGCTGACCTCCCCCGCGAACGCCGCGCCCACCGGCAGGAAGCCGCCGCACGCGGCGACCAGACCGTCCCGGTCCTCCGGCCACGGCTCCCCGTCCCCGTCCAGGCGGCCCTCGCCGTCCCCCTCCCCCTCTCCGGCGGCGACCACGGGGCCCGCTGGGGCCGACGCCGCCAAGAAGATCACCGTTGATCTCGTCGCCGTACACGACCCCACCATCGGACGGGCCTTCAGCGGAGCCGTCCCCCTCGTCCTGGCCGGCCACGTGCACGAACGCTCCACCGAGATGCTCAAGTCCGGCACCCGGCTCATGATCCAGGGCTCGACCGGCGCCGCGGGCCTGCGAGGGCTGGAACACGACGAGCCCACGCCCATCCAGGCTTCCGTGCTCTACTTCGACAGGAAGACCCATCGTCTCCAGGCCTGGGACGACGTCACGCTCGGCGGCTTCGGAGAGCAGTGGGTGCAGATTCAACGTAACGTCGAGCCCGAGCCGGGACGTACAATTCTTCCGGAGCCGCTCGTCGCCTCGTCGCCAGCGAAGCCGGTCGACTCCACCGCGACACCATCCAGGAGATGACCACTTTGGCATCTGGGGCGCAGTCCCCTATGCTTCAGGAGTCCCCGACGGAAGGCGTCACGGATCCAGGGCGAGAGTCCTGAGCCCCCATCGTCTAGCGGCCTAGGACACCGCCCTTTCAAGGCGGCGGCACGGGTTCGAATCCCGTTGGGGGCACGCGCGAGCACGGCTCGCCAGAACGACGGAGGTCGAAGATCTCCGAAGAGCTGGTAGGCTAAGCGAGCGCAAAGGCCGAGAGCCACAAGCTCCCGGCGACAAGCAAGGCAAGCAAGGTCCTGTAGAGCAGTTTGGAGTGCTCGCCACCCTGTCAAGGTGGAGGTCGCGGGTTCAAGTCCCGTCAGGACCGCTCTGGTAGGTGTCATCTCACCACCGGGTCAGGTAGCTCAGTCGGTACGAGCGTCCGCCTGAAAAGCGGAAGGTCGGCGGTTCGACCCCGCCCCTGACCACACCATCTGAACAGCCAAAACGCCCCGAGCCATCCGGCTACGGGGCGTTTTTGATCTCCAGTGACAGCAACAGCCAGTAGTCGTCCTCTCGACGATATGGCAGGCCTCACAGCCTGCCGGCGGTTCGCAAGGAGGGCGGTATCCACCGTTCGGTGGATTTTCTGGTCAGCATCATTCGTGGTTGATCATGGCTGGCAGGTCGATTCGCCGCGAAGGCGAGCACAAGATGCTTGAGCCATGGCAGTCATCGAAGTCACAGACCTCCGCAAGAGGTACGCGGATCTGACAGTTCTGGACGGCGTGTCGTTCTCCGTGGAGGAGGGCGAGATCTTCGGCATCCTCGGGCCGAACGGCACCGGTAAGACCACCACCGTGGAGTCCGTGGAGGGCCTGCGACGCCCGGACAGTGGGTCGATCAAGGTCCTTGGGCTCGACCCGTTCGAGGACGGGCCCAAGGTTCGTGAGCTGATCGGGGTGCAGCTCCAGCAGACCCAACTGCCGGAGAACCTGAAGGTATGGGAGGCGCTCGATCTGTATGCCTCCTTCTACGCCAAGCCCCATGACTGGCGGGAACTGCTGGAGGAATGGGGGCTGGCCGACAAGCGCAACGCTCGCTTCGGGAAGCTGTCGGGCGGTCAGAAGCAGCGCCTGTTCATCGCCCTGGCGCTGGTGGGAAAGCCGCGGGTGGCCTTCCTGGACGAGCTCACCACGGGCCTGGACCCGCAGGCCCGCCGTGCCACCTGGGAGCTGATCAAGCAGGTCCGGGCGAGCGGCGTGACCGTGGTGCTGGTCAGCCACTTCATGGACGAGGTCGAGGAGCTGTGCGACCGCGTCGCCGTGTTCAACCACGGCAAGGTCGTGGCGATCGACAGCCCGGCCGGGCTGGTCGGCGGAGAGCACCAGATGCGGTTCACGCTGATGGCAGGGGACATGGTCGGCCTGGAAGGGCTGCCAGGGGTGACCGGTGTGTCCAGGGAGGGGGACCGGGTGGTCGTCTCGGGCAGGGGCGACTTCGCCACGGCGGTCACCGCGCATCTGGCCCGCCACCAGGTCCTGGTCAGTGATCTCCGCCTCGACAGGCGCACTCTGGACGACGCGTTCACCGCCCTGACCGGCCGGTCCTTCGGCTGAGGAAGCAGATCATGATGAAACTCGCCATTGTCGAGACCAAGCTGCTGACCCGCGAGCCCGGGGCGCTGTTCTCGCTGCTCATACCGTTGTTCATCCTGGTGGTGTTCGGCAGCTCGATCGAGCCGGGTGACACCGTGCTCCTGCCTATGGCGCTGGCCATCGCCGTCGGGTTGGTGAGTCTGTACCTGCTGCCCACCACTCTGGCGACCTACCGCGAGCGGGGCATACTGCGCAGGCTGTCCACCACGCCGGTGCGTCCAGGGAACCTGCTGGTGGTGCAGCTGCTCCTGCAGCTGGTCCTGGCGGTGACCGCGTGCGGGCTGCTGATGGCGGTCGCGGGCATCGTCCTCGGCGCTCATCTGCCCAGCCGGGTGCTGTCCGGTGTGCTGGTGTTCCTTGTGGGTACGGCGAGCATGTTCGCCATCGGCCTGCTCATCGCGGCGCTGGCACCGAACGGCCGGGCCGCCAACGGGATCGGGGTGCTGCTGTACTTCCCGATGGCCTACCTCGCCGGGCTCATCCAGCCGACGCATCAGATGCCCGCTATCGTGGCGGCCATTGGGGAGTACACCCCGCTGGGTGCTTTCGGGCGAAGCATGCGGGATGTCTGGGCGGGCAGTGCTCCCAGCCCCTTGCTGCTGGGTGTGATGGCCGCCTATGCCCTGGTCATCAGCATCGCGGCGGCCAAGTTCTTCCGCTGGGAGTGAAGCATGACCGGGCGGCTCGACCGATGGGAGCACCTGCTGGAGCGGCAGCTGGCGGCCGCGCCGTACGTGCTGCTGGCGGTCTCCATGGTGCTCTCCCTGCTCACCGGCAGCAACCCGTGGGTCACGTCCGGCGTGGCGGCGCTCGCCGCCGCCTGGATGCGGTCGGCGCCGCGGGGCCCGGTCTACGTGGCGGGGCTGGTGGTGCTGATCGGCGCGCTGTGCACACAGGGCATGTGGTTCGCGAGCTTCTTTGGCTTCGTCGGATATCTGCACTCTTGGCAGTACCTGAAGGGGAAGTGGCGTTTCATCGGGTTGACCGCTACGGCGGCGATCTGCGTCGCGACCTACCGTGGGGGCCTGCCCGAGCCCACCGCGTCCGCAACCCTCACCTACCTCTTCTTCACCGCCGCCATCGTCGCGGCGGTGGGCCTGTTCAGCTTCGCCGGCGAGATCACCGCCGAGCGGAGCGCCCAGCGCAAACTCATGGTGGCGCGGCTGGAGGAGGCCATGCGGGAGAACGCGGGCCTGCATGCCCAGCTCCTGGTCCAGGCCCGAGAGGCGGGCGTACTCGACGAGCGGCAACGCATGGCGGCTGAGATCCACGACACCCTCGCCCAGGGCCTGACCGGCATCATCACTCAGCTTCAGGCGGCCAAGCAGGCCGAGGACTGGCACCGCCGTGTGGACAACGCGATCGGGCTGGCGCGGGAGAGCCTGGCCGAGGCCCGGCGCTCCGTGCACGCGGTGGGCCCGGGCCAACTGGAGGCGGCGCCGCTGTCCGAGGCGCTGAACGACGTCGTGACCCATTGGGGCGAACTCAACGGGGTGCGCGCGGATTTCACCGTCACTGGTACGGTCCGTCCCATGCATCCGGAGGTGGAGGAGACGCTGCTGCGCACGGCGCAGGAGGCCTTGGCCAACGCGGCCAAGCACGCCGGCGCGTCCCGGATCGGGTTGACCCTGTCGTACATGGAGGACGTGGTCACCCTGGACGTCCGCGATGATGGCGCCGGATTCGACCCCGAGCGTGTCCGCGACGGCGGCGGCTTCGGTCTGACGGCGATGCGCAAGCGGGTGAGCCGGCTGGCGGGCACGCTGGAGATCGAGTCGGAGCCCGGTGCCGGCACCGCGATCTCCGCGAGCGTCCCGGCGGTGGTACGTGGCTGAGACCCCGGTCAGGCTGCTGATCGCCGACGATCACCCCATCGTCCGCGACGGCATCCGAGGCATGTTCGCCGGCGACCCGGACTTCGAGGTGCTCGGCGAGGCGGGGGATGGCGCGCAGGCCGTAAAGCGCGCCCGGGCACTGAACCCCGACGTGATCCTCATGGACCTCCGCATGCCCGGGATGGACGGCGTCACGGCCATCAAGGAACTGGCCAGGCTCGGCATCGCGGCCCGCGTGCTCGTCCTGACCACCTACGACACCGACCGGGACGTCATGCCCGCCATCGAGGCCGGAGCCACCGGCTACCTGCTCAAGGACACCGGCCGCGACGAGCTCGTCCGCGCCGTGCGTACCGCGGCGCGGGGTGAAGCCGTGCTGTCCCCGTCGGTCGCCACCCGCCTCCTCGGTCAGGTCCGCGCCCCTGCCGACCCGCTGAGCGCTCGGGAACGGGAAGTCCTCCAGCTCATCGCCGACGGCGCCACCAACCGCGAAGCCGCCGCACGCTTGTTCATCAGCGAGGCCACGGTCAAGAGCCATGTGCTGCACATCTACGCCAAACTCGGCGTCAACGACCGCGCGGCCGCCGTCGCCACCGCCTTCCGCCGCGGCCTGCTCACCGTGGAGAACGACCGCTGACGGCGCGTGGAGATCTCGGCTCACACCGGTTCCGCAGTTGACAAGGGGCGTTCTTGTGTCCGGTGACGGCGACAGAGGCGGCGGACGGTCGTGCCGGGCTCGATCGTCCGCACGAGCCGTCCTCAAGGCCTCGGTCAATGACGGAACAGGCCGTTGAGTTCGCCGAAGTCCAGTGAGCCGTCCAGGGCCGTGAGGGTTCCCGTGCCGAGGAGTTCCGCGGCGGCTTCGCGGACCGCGGTGTAGGCGGCCTGGGCCAGTGCGGTCCCCAGACTGATCCTGCGCACCCCCGCCTGCGTGAGCTCGGTGACGCTCGGTCCACCGGCGACGGCCATGGCGTTGACCGGCAGTGGCGACCGCGCACAGAGACTGTGCAACACGTCCGGATCGAGCAGGCCCGGCACGAAAATACCGTCGGCTCCCGCCTTGGCGTATGCCTCCGTGCGCGCCAGTACCTCGCCCAGCCGGGCATCGGCCGGACCTATCGCGAACAGGAAGACGTCGGTGCGTGCGTTGACGAAGAGTTTCGGCAGGCCCGCCGCTTCCGCCGCGTCCCTGGCGGCGCGCAGTCTGGCACTCTGCTCGGCGACGTCGAACAGAGGACCGCCGACGGCCGTCGAGTCCTCGAGATTGACGCCCACCGCACCGGCTTCGACCACTGCCCGCACGGTCGCGGCCACGTCCGCCGGGGCCGGTCCGTATCCTCTCTCCACGTCGACCGTCACCGGCAGGTCGACGGAGTCCACGATGCGCCGGGCGGCCTCCACCATCTCGCGCCGGCCGAGCCCCTGCCCGTCGCCGCGGCCCAGGGACCAGGACACGCCACCGCTGGTCGTGGCGATCGCCGTTGCGCCGGCCGCGGCGATCACACTCGCGCTGGCGGCGTCCCAGGCGTTGGGCAGCACCAGCACGGACTCGGTGTGCAAGGTGCGGAACAGCAGGGCCTTCCCCTGGATCGCGGCATCGGGGGAGGAGGAGATGTCAACGGACATGGGGACGACCGCCTTCGCGTTGTTCTGCTTTCCGGCACCCTGACTCGTGGGCCTGCCCACGGGATGGTGCCGGGCCGGGAAGTGAAGGTCCATTGATTAAGCTATGGCCGAATCGTGGAACGGATGGAGGCGGCATGAAGGCGCGGCTGACCTTCTCGGTGAACGATCTGGCCGAGACCCGGTTCGCCGTCTCGCCCATGTGGGAGGTCGTCACCAGTCGCAGAGCGCTGGCCGCCGGGGCGGTGCCGGATCCCCATCGCGGCTGGGCCGACCAGGTACGCCCTCGGCTCGCGGCGGCGGGTCTCGATCGTGGGTGGCTGGCCGAGATGATCCCGCCCACCGGCCATCTCCCCGATTTCCTCAACCCGGTACCGGCGACCACGTCCAGCGGCCTTTCCGACGAACTCGCCGCCATCGAGGCCACGGACCCCGAGCAGGTACGGCGGGACCTCGACGTTCTGGCCGCCGAGCGCGACGGCTCGTTGTCCTCCCGGCTGCGAAGCCTTCACCGGACCCCTCGGCTCCACCTGCCTCGGATCGTCGCGGAGATCGAGGCCTACTGGCAGCTGGCGATAGCGCCCTACTGGGCCAGAATCCGCTCGGTGCTGGAGGCGGACCTCTTCTATCGGGGTCGCCAGGTGGCCGAGCACGGTACGGCCCGGGCGCTCGACCAGTTGCACCACACGGTGCGCTGGGCCGGCGGCGGCCTCCACCTGGTGCAGCGCCACTGCGCCATCACCCGAATCGAGACCGGGGCCGGGCTGCTCCTGGTGCCGTCGGTCTTCGCCTGGCCGCGAGTGCTGACCCGGTCCGTCGCGTCGGAACCGCCTCAGCTCGCCTACCCGGCGCGGGGGATCGGCACGTTGTGGGAGCGTGGGACACATGAGGGCATGGAAGCCCTCGCCGCGGTGATCGGCCGATCCCGCGCGCTGATCCTGGCCGAACTGGACTCTCCCGCCTCGACCACCGAACTCGCCCGGCGGTCGGGCCTTTCCGCGGCGGGCGTGTCCCAGCACCTCACCGCGCTGCGGGCCGCCGGCCTGACCAGCACTCACCGAGCGGGCCGCTCGGTGCTCTATGCGCGGACCGGTCTCGCCGATGCCCTGCTCACCGCACAGACGTGAAGGCCCGATCGGCGTGAGGCTGATCGTGTGCGCGGCGGCGCGGGCCTACTAAAGGTCGGTGCGGCGGGTGGTGCTGAAGCGGCGTTGGTAGGCGGCGGGGCTGATCGACAGCTTCCGGGCGAAGACCCGTCGCATGCTCTCGTAACTGGGGAACCCGGCGAGGGCCGCGGCCTGCGTCGCGGTGTGTCCTTGGTCGAGCAGCGCCCTGGCCATGTCGAATCGGATGCTCTCCACATAGCGGGCCGGCGTTGTGGACAGCTCGTCATGGAAGAGCCGGGTGAGGTGCCGGGTGCTCACGTTGAGGTGATCGGCGAGTCCACCGAGAGAGTGGTCACCCCCGGGGTTCGCCGTCACCAGGTCGGTGATCGTACGGAGGGCGGGCGAGCGGGGCGGCGGGCCTTGCAGCGGTGCGGAGAACTGGGACTGGCCGCCCGCCCGCTGCATGTACACCACCAGGGCGCGGGCGACGTCGCGTGCCAGGTGGGGCCCGTGGTCCTCTTCGACGAGAGCGAGCGCCAGATCGATGCCGGCCGTCACCCCCGCCGACGTGTACGTGGTGCCGTCGCGCGTGTAGATCGCGTCGGGCTCGACGCGGCACGTCGGATACCGGGCGGCGAGCTCGTGCGCGACCTTCCAGTGCGTGGTCGCGCGCTTGCCGTCGAGGAGGCCGGCGGCGGCGAGGACGAACGCCCCGGTGCAGATCGACGCGACCCGGCCGGCCACGGCCGCCGGTATCCGGGCGGCCTCCGCCAGGTCGCCGGGGACGCCGGCGCGCGGATAGAGGTCGGACCCGGCCACCAGCAGAGTGCCGAACGCCGGTTCCGCGGCGACGGGGCCGTCGACCGTGATCCGGATGCCGAGGTTCGACGTGACGTCCGCGCCGGTCGGCGACCGCAGCTCGATCCGGTAGTCGGCGCCGAACCGGTTCGCCTCCTTGAACACCTCCGCGGGGCCGGCGACGTCCAGCAACGTCACCCCGTCGTAGACGAGGACCGCGACGCGATGGGGGGCCGCGTGCACCACGCCGGTCTCTCCGGAGCCGGATCCGCGCGGTGACCATCCGGACCCCGGCGGCGCCGACCGCCGTCGGGCCGGCGACGCGGGACGCATGGACACCGTTCATTGGTAGCACACCGTCACCCGGGGGTGACGGGGGCCCTCGATCGCCCCGGCCGCCGGGCGGGCGTCGAAGTTGAGCGGGGCCTCGTCCGGATATAGGTGATTCTTGGCCGGACGAAGGCGGCGCCGCACGTCGACCCATGGGCAGCATGGAAGTCGGACGGACAGTCCACGACCCGACACGCTTCCCGGAAAGTCAGAGTCATGCCAGAGGTCATCGCGGGGTTGGAGATTCCTGAGACAGCGGCGGTCGCCGAAGCGACCGGGCTCATCCAGGAGACGACGAGCCCCCTCATCTACCACCACTCCCGGCGGGTCTACTTCTTCGGCCTGATCCACGCACACAAGCTCGGCGTGAAACCGGACCCGGAGTTGCTCTACGTGGCGGCCATGTTCCACGACACCGGCCTGCTGACCCCCTTCTCCGACGTCGAGCAGCGCTTCGAGGTCGACGGCGCCGACCACGCGCGCAAGTTCCTCGCAGAGCGGGGCTTCTCGGCGACCGCCGCCGAGACCGTCTGGGAGGCGATCGCGCTGCACACCACGCCGGGCATCCCCGGCCGGATGGCCCCGGAGATCGCGACCACGCACCTCGGCGTACTGACCGACGTGCTCGGCTTCGGACTGGACGAACTGGAGCACGGTCAGCTGGAGGAGATCCTCGCCGTCCACCCGCGAGGGGACTTCAAGAACGAGTTTCTGCGGGCCTACTTCGACGGGCTCAAGGACCGTCCCGAGACCACGAACGGCACCGTGAACTCCGACGTGCTCGAGCACTTCATCCCCGGTTTCCGGCGCACGACGACGGTCGAGCGCATCCTCGGCTCGCCCTGGCCGAGCTGACCGGACATCACACCAGGCCACCCGTCGGACGGTGTGAGCCGCTCGGACACGCGCGCCAGAAAGACGATTCGGAGCTCACCTCTCACGACCACCACATTTCCACGAACGCCATTGAAAGGATCCGAGTATGCGGGCGATCACCGTGCGGGATCGTGACGCGGGTGTCGGCGGCCTCTCCCTGACCGACATGCCCTACCCCCACGCCGCGGAGAACGACGTCATCGTGCGCGTGCACGCCGCGGGCTTCACCCCCGGAGAGCTCGACTGGCCGACGACGTGGTCCGATCGCGCCGGCCGCGACCGGACGCCGAGCATCCCCGGGCACGAGCTGTCCGGAGTCGTGGTCGAGCTCGGCTACGGGACCACCGGCCTCACCGTGGGCCAGCGGGTGTTCGGACCGACCGACTGGGCCCGCAACGGATCCCTGGCCGAATACACCGCGGTGGAGGCCCGCAACCTCGCCCCCCTCGCGGCCGACATCGACCACACCGTGGCCGCCGCGCTGCCCATTTCCGGACTGACCGCCTGGCAGGGACTGTTCGACCACGGCCACCTCACGACCGGCCAGACCATCCTCGTTCACGGCGCTGCGGGCGGCGTCGGCTCGATCGCCGTCCAGTTCGCGCGGGAGGCGGGCGCCCGCGTGATCGGCACCGGCCGGGCCGGCGACCGTGAGGTCGCGCTGGGCCTCGGCGCGCAGACCTTCCTCGACCTGGACGCCGACGATCTGCGGCACGCCGGCGAGGTGGACGTGGTCTTCGACGTCATCGGCGGTGACATCCTCGCGCGTTCCACCGAACTGGTACGCCCGGGCGGCACTGTCGTCACCATCACCATGCCGCCCACCGCGCAGCCCAAGGACGGGCGAGCCGTCTTCTTCGTCGTCGAACCCGACCGCGCCCGGCTGGCCGACCTCGCCCACCGCGTCCGGGACGGACGGCTCAAGCCCGTCGTCGGCGCCGTGCGCCCGCTCTCCGAAACGGCCTCCGCCTTCGCCCGCGACCGCCGCGCCCCCGGAAAGACGATCATCCGGGTCGCGGACGAATCTCTGGACGGTTGAGGCACCTGAGCCTCGTGCTTCGGGGGTCTGATCTTCGGGGAAGGTGGTTATGACAGCGACGGCGGCCGCCCGTGGTCGCCGCGGATGCGGGTTCGCGTGCGGGAAGCGCGGCGATATGACGTCGAGTCCCCTTGGGCGGGTGTCAGGTCACCAGGCCTCTGCGGTAGGCGTAGACGACCGCCTGTACGCGGTCGCGCAGGTCGAGCTTGGTGAGGATGCGTGACACGTAGGTCTTGACGGTCTCCTGGCTGATCACCAGTGTCGCGGCGATCTCGCTGTTGGACAGGCCGTCGGCGATGTGGCGCAGGACCTCCAGCTCGCGCGGGGTCAGTGCGATGTCGCCCGGCGTGCCTTCGGTGGGACGGATGCGCGCCGCGTACCTGCCGACGAGCTGCCGGGTCACCTCGGGCGCCAGCAGCGCGGCGCCTGCCGCGACGGTGCGGATGCCGTGCAGCAACTGCGCTGGTGGCGCGTCTTTGAGCAGGAATCCGCTGGCCCCCGCGCGCAGCGCCTGGTACACGTACTCGTCCAGGTTGAACGTCGTCACCACGAGCACCTTGACGGGATGGGCGACTCCGGCGCCGGCCAGCAGGCGGGTCGCCTCGATGCCGTCGAGCACCGGCATCCGCACGTCCATCACCACGATGTCCGGGTTCAGCCGGTGGGCGAGGTCGACCGCGGCGCGACCGTCCCCGCACTCGCCCACCACCTCCAGGTCGGCCTGCGCGTCGATGATCGTCGCGAACCCGGTGCGGATCAGCGCCTGGTCGTCGCAGACCAGGACCCGGATCGGCACGGTCACGACCGGCTCTCCATGGGGATGCGCGCCCGGACGAGGAAGCCGCCGCCGGACTGCCCGCCGGCGCTGAAGTCGCCGCCCAGGGCGTCGACCCGTTCGCGCAGCCCGGCGAGGCCCCGCCCGCTCCCGCTCAGCGAGCCGGCGTGCGAGCCGATGTGCTGCGGGCCGGTGTCCGAGCCGTTCCGCGGGCCGTCGTGCGGGCCGTCGTGCGGGCCGTTCCGCGAGCCGGAACCGTCGGTGCCGACCTCCACGGTGATCTCCTTCTCGCCGAAGCGCACGCGGACCACCGTGTGGCTGCCGTGGGCGTATTTGAGGGCGTTCGTCAGGGACTCCTGCACGACCCTATAGGTCACGAACTCGGCGCTGCCGGTCGATCGCGCAGGTGTCCCCTCCTCGATGAACTCCACCGGCTGCCCGGCCCGGCGCGTCTGTTCCACCAGCGTGTGAAGCTCGCCCACTGACGGGAGCCTGACGTCCGCGTCGTGGTCGGGGGTGAGTAGGTCGAGCAGGTGCCGCAGGTCGGCGATGGCCCGTCGGCCGGTGTCGGTGACGGCGCTCAGAGATGCGTCGAGGCGGTCGGGCGCGGCGGTCAGGTAGCGCGCCGCCTCGGCCTGCACGACCATCGCGGTCACGTGGTGGGTCACGACGTCGTGGAGCTCGCGGGCGATGCGGGTGCGTTCGGCGGTGCGGGTGGTCTCGGCGACGTGGCGCCGGCGTTCGGCCTCGGCCGCCCGGGTGGAGCGCAGCCAGGACCCGATGCCCCACCCGAGAATCAGCAGCAGGTAGAACGTCACGTACCCTTCCGGCCCCTCGGGCGAGCCGAGCCGGTCGAGCGCGAGCGCCAGCGGCAGGTACGCCGCGGACAGCAGGATCGCGGTGAGGCGCCGGTGGCGTTCCAGGTAGGCGCCCGCGCTGACGAGCGCGATGGCCAGGGCGGTGCCCGTGACCGTGTGGTAGGCGCGGAGCTGGTCCAGGGCGAAGCCGAGCGACACCAGGACCAGGCAGACGGCCGGCCATCGCCGGCGCACGGCGAGCGGGAGGCATTCGAGGGCGATCACCACGATGGTCAGCGCGTCGAAGGGGCGGGCCGGCAGGTCGCCGAGCTGGGTCCCGTGGTCGTGAAGCGCCGGCAGGAAGGACGCGACGGCCAGCAGCAGTGCGAACGAGAGATCCCGGATCGTGACGTCGAGTCGCCGCCACAGATCCGTGATCCGCCGAAGTTCGATCACTGGGGGAGCGTAGCGGTCGCGCCGGTCCGCGCGCCGCCCCGGCGGGGGACCAGGTTGCCGCGCCGGCGGGCCGGCCCTATGAAGACGTCGTCACCGTTGTCCTCGCCGGTCCGCGGGAGGTGCGGTGCTTTCCCGGACGGTGAGGGTGGTCGCGAGTTCGAAGCCGGCCTGGGAGGTCTTCTCCCCGCGGCCCAGGGCCAGGGCGAGTTCGGTCGCGGCCACCGCCATCTCGGTGAGCGGCTGGCGGACGGTGGTCAGCGGGGGATCGACGAGGGCGGCGATGGGCAGGTCGTCGAAGCCGACCACGCTCAAGTCGTGAGGGATGCGCAGGTCCATCTCCCGCGCGGCCTGGTAGACGCCGAGCGCCTGCAGGTCGTTGCTCGCGAAGATCGCGGTGGGACGCTCCGGGCGGCCGAGCAGGCCGAGCGCGGCGGTGTGCCCACCCTCCCTGGTGAGCTCGGCCCGCACCACGTGGGCGGGGTCGACCGTCAAGCCGGCGCCCTCCATGGCCGAGCGGTACCCGTCCTGCCTGGCTCGGCAGCACAGGACGTGGTCGGGGCCGCTGACCATCGCGATGCGGCGGTGGCCGAGCTTGAGCAGGTGGCGAGCGGCCGAGCGGCCGCCGTTCCAGCTCGTGGCCCCCACGAACGGCACGTCGTCCGGCAGCTCGATGGTGGGGTCGAAGACGACGAACGGGATGCCCTTGGCGCGCAGTTGATCACGCTCCTCGTTCGACAGCTGCGCCACCGTCACGACGCAGTCGGGGCGGCGGGCGACGGCGTCGTCGATCCAGTAGTTGGTCTGGTCGCGTGGGGGGCCGAACTCCGTCAGCACGACGCCCACCCGGTGTTCGCGGGCCACCTGTTCGACCCCGCGGATGATCTCCGCGCCCCACATGTGCTCGAGCCGGTCGAAGACCAGTTCCATCATGTTGGTGCGCTGAGCCGACTTGCGGTACCCGTATTGGCTGATGAGCGCCTCGACACGGGCGCGGGTATCGGCGGACACGCCGGAGCGGCCGTTGATGACCTTCGACACCGTGGGCACCGAGACCCCGGCGGACTTCGCGATGTAGGCGATGGTCACCGGCCTGGCCGGGTCGCCTCGCGGGAGTTCGTGGTCGGCGACCGGCTCGCCCGTCTCGGGCTGTGACAACCTGGCTTCCTCCTCCTCGGGCCGCACGTTGGCACCACATCGTCCCGGAGCCGGCCCGTGGGCCGTTCAGGGCGCCAGACTATCCCGCCCGGCGTGGCCCGAGTCGTGCTCGGGGGCGACCAGGGACAAGGCGTCCTCCTCCCAGTCCATGAAGAAGTAGCGGGAAGCAGGGTCGAGGAACACCAGCCTCAGCAGGTTGTCCGCGTGTTCCAGCCCCTGGAACAGGGCCGAGGCCAGGGCGTTTCGCGCGAGGACGTCCAGCCGGTTGTTCACGATCGTCGAGGGATAGTCCTCCCATTTCGCCATGAGTTGCAGCACTTTGGAGTTCACCTGGTCGGCGTGGCCGGGAACGGCGCGCCGGTGATTTGTGGGGCGAGCGAGGTCGTGAAGGTGTTGGGTGGCTTCCCCATCGAGATCGAGCGCCTCGGCCGGCGCGTTGACCACCTGCTCCGAGGGGCGGGTCTCCCTGCCCTGCTCCAGCCGCGTGTAGTAGTCGACGCTGACGCCCGCCAGCACCGCGACTTCGTCTCTGCGCAGGCCCGGTGTCCTCCGGCGGCCCACGGGCGGAAGCCCGACCTTGCTGAGGGGCGTGGCCTGGCGTCGGGCCCGGAGAAAGTAACCAAGACAGCTTGCCATAGCGCGAGCATAGGAACCCGCAGGTCAAGGACCTGCAAAACCACCGCGGCGAATATGGCGGCGCGGCCGGCATTGACGCGTCGCATGACGGACTCTACGATCCGAGCAACTTATAAGAAACTTTCCTATAAGTAGGCTCCTTGAGCAGTAAATGGAGATGGCCGTGCGACGTCCTTTCCAGCACCTACTCGCGGCGGCGACCGCCGCCGCCCTCGCCGCGGTGGCCGTGCCCGCCGAGGCCCTGGCGGCGGCGCCCGCACCTGCCGGAGACCTGGCGGCGCCCGTACCTGCCGGAGATCCGACGACGCCCGTACCTGCCGGGGGCCAGGCGGCGACGGCCGCGGCCGGGCGGGCTCAAGCGCGAACGGGCGGTGGTGACCGGTTCAAGCGGGTCGCCTACTTCATCCAGTGGGGCATCTACGCCCGGAATTACCACGTCAAGGACGTGGACACCAGCGGTGCCGCCGCCAAGCTGACCCACATCAACTACGCCTTCGGCAACGTCGGCGCCGACGGCACCTGCGTCTCGGCCGACGCGTGGGCCGACTGGCAGCGGCCGGTGTCCGCCGAAGAGAGCGTGGACGGCGTGGCCGACCAGCCGGGTCAGGCACTTAACGGCAACCTGAACCAGCTCAAGAAGCTCAAGGCCCGCCATCCCGGCCTCAAGGCGCTGATCTCCCTCGGCGGCTGGACCGGCTCGAAGTACTTCTCCGACGCCGTCAGCACCCCCGAGGCCCGCAGCGCGCTGGCCGCCTCGTGCGTCGGCCTCTGGATCAGGGGCGACCTGCCCGGCCTGCCCGCGGGCGCCGGCGCGGGCGTCTTCGACGGCATCGACCTGGACTGGGAGTGGCCGGGCTCGGAGGGCAACGCCGGGAACGTCATCCGGCCGGAGGACAGGCACAACTTCACCCTCTTCGCCGCCGAGCTGCGCCGGCAGCTGAAGGCGTACGACGCCGGCAGCGAGCTCACCGCCTTCCTCCCCGCCGCCGCGGCCAAGATCGACGCCGGCTTCGAGGTCCGCGACGTGTTCCGCAGCCTCGACTTCGCCACGATCCAGGGCTACGACCTGCACGGCTCGTGGGAGACCAGGACCGGCCACAACGGCAACCTGTTCACCGACCGCAGGGACCCGAACCCGGTCAAGTACAGCGTGGACACCACCGTCCGCGACTACCTGTCGCGCGGCGCCCCGGCCAGGAAGATGGTGGTCGGCGTCCCCGCGTACGGGCAGGGCTGGACCGGCGTCACGTCCACCGGCGACGGCCTGTACGCCGGCGCCACCGGCCCGGCGCCCGCGACCTGGGCGCCCGGCACCGAGGACTACAAGATCCTCGCCGGCAAGCCGGGCAGACGCTACCGCGACCTGCTCACCGGCACGCTGTGGCTGTACGACGGCAACGAGTTCTGGTCCTACGACGACCCGGCGTCGCTGGTGGAGAAGGCCGCCTACATCCGGCTGAAGGGGCTCGGCGGCTCGATGATGTGGTCCATCGACCAGGACGACGCCAAGGCCTCCCTCACCTCGGCCCTCTACAAGATCCTTCGCTGACCACGCTCCTGAACGGCCGGACCGCCCCGGGCTTCCACGCCCGGGGCGGTCGCGTGTCGCCTGGGTTCGCCTGGTCCCTGGATCGCCTCGGGTCGCGCGAGCTAGCATCTGTTCCATGGCGCTCCCTCGGAGTACCGGTCAGGTTCTGGCGTACAGCGCGGCGTTCAGCGTCGCGAGCTCCGCCGCTCTGGCCGCCCGGCACTTCATCGACCATGGCAGCCTCGCCGGCGCTCTCACCGAGGGTGGGTGGCGTCTGCTCCTGCTGTTCCCCCCTCTGTTCCTCGTGTTCTTCCTGGTCTCGTGGGTGCGGCGGTCGGCGGAGCGCCGTGGTGAGGGGTCAGAGGCGGGTGGCGCTCACCAGCCAGACGGCGCCGGGAATGCGAACGCCGTCTGAGGTCGCGTACGCGGCGAGCCCTGCGCGCAGTTCCTCCCGTGCCCGTTCGACGACGGCCGGATCGACCCCTTCGAGGTTGTGGCGGACGGGCCCCTGGCCGAGGATGAAGTCCGCCGCGTCGGCGGCGTCGCGGCCGTAGCCCATCGGCGCCGCGACGGGCGTGACGGTCACCTCGGCGTACCCCGCCTCGTCGAGCACCTGGTGGATGCGGGCGGGTTCGAGCAGCGACCCCATGCCCCGCGACGCGGGCGACGGCCCTCGCAACATCGGCCTGAGCGCCGCGGTGGCGCGGGCGTAGTCGGTGTCGGGGCCGCCGCCCTGCGGGCCCATGAACACCAGCCGCCCGCCCGGCCGCAGCGCCCGCCGGATGTTGGCGAACCCGGCCACCACGTCGCCGAAGAACATCACCCCGCCCCGGCTGATCGCGACGTCGAAGGCTCCCTCCGGGAAGGGGTGCACCTGGGCGTCCCCCTGCTCGAAGGCGACGTTCGCGACGCCCTGCCCGGCCGCGTCGGCGCGGGCGCGTTCCAGCATCGGCGCCGAGATGTCGACGCCGAGGACGTGCCCCCGCGACGCCTTGCGCGCGGCGGCCAGCGTGGGCTCCGCGGTACCGCAGCCGACGTCGAGGACGCGGTCGTCCTCGCCGATCGCGGCGACCTGGAAGAACGGGTCGTTGAACGCGGCCATCATCGCGTTGTAGCGCTCCGCGTTGTTCGCCCAGTTGACCCCCTCCCAGCCGTTCCACGCTTCCGCCTGCTGGGTGTTGGCGATGACCCGCATGGGTTCCCTCCCGCGTCCGTCCGCCCTTTTCGTCGGGCCGGATTTCGCTAGATGCAAACTCTAGTGCTGGACTCTAGAGATAAGCTACAGCCATGACCGACGTCAAGAGCACGGGCAAGCGGACCGCGAAGGCCAGACAGACCCGCGAGCGCATGCTGGACGCCGCCCGCGAGCTGTTCGTCCAGCGCGGTTACGGCGCGACGGCGCTGCAGGAGATCGCCGACCGGGCCGGGGTCGCCGTGCAGACGATCTACTTCACGTTCGGCAACAAGCGCGCACTGCTCAAAGAGCTGATCGACGTGTCGATCGCGGGCGACGACGAGCCGATCGCGACGATGGAGCGGCCGTGGTTCACCGACGCTCTCGCCGCCGAGACCGCCGGCGTCCACCTGCGGCTCCACGTCCAGGGAACGCGGGCGATCCTCGAACGGGTCGCGTCGATCACCGAGATGCTGCGCGCCGCCGCGTCGGCCGACCCGGCGATCGCCGGGCTCTGGGAGCAGGACGCCGACCCGAGGTTCACCGTCCACGCGATGGCCGCGCGGTCTCTGGTCGCCAAGCCCGGGGCCCGTCAGGGCGTGACGGCCGAGCACGCCGCTGATCTGCTGTTCGGCCTGCTCAGCCCGGAGCTCTACCTGGTGTTCGTCCGCGACCGTGGCTGGTCGCCCGTCAAGTGGGAACGCTGGTCCTACCAGGCGCTGAGCTCCGAGCTCTGCTCGGAGTGAGACGCCGCCCGGCGGCCCGCTGATCGGCGGCGGTCGCGGTCAGCCGAGCGAGGCGAACGCGCCCGCGGACGGGCTGCCGGGCTCGGCCTGGCCGATGAGGATGAACTGGCCCGGGGCGCTGCCGACGCGGAGCGTCTCGTACTGCAAGGTCATCTCGCCGACCTCGCGGTGGCGGTAGCGGATCGGCATCTTCGTTCTGACCTGCACGTCGTGCCGGGCCCAGATGCGGCGGAAGTCGTCGCTTCCCGCCGAGAGCTCCTCCACCAGTTCGCGCACCAGCGGGTCGCGGCCCGCGTCGGAGGCGGCGCGCACGTGGGCCGCGACGGCGCGGGCCTCCTGCTCCCAGTCCACGTAGAACTCGCGTGCCGCCGGACACAGGAAGACCAGCCGCAGCACGTTGTCCGCGATGTCCATCCCGCGGTACAGGGCGGCGGCCCGCCGGTTCCTGGCCAGGTAGTCCAACCGGCGGTTGACGACGAGAGCGACCACATGGTCGCAGCCCTCCAGGAACCGGAGCATGTCCGGCGAGATTTCGTCGTCCCCGCCGAGCGGCCGGCGTCCACACTCCTTAGGATGCGCGAGACGGTACAGGTACTCGGTGGCCTCAGGGCACAGCTCGAGGGCGCGCGCCAAGGCCTGGAGCACCTGCGCCGACGGACGGAGCTCTCTTCCCTGCTCCAGCCGGGTGTAGTAGTCGCTGCTGACGCCGGCCAGCATGGCCACCTCCTCGCGGCGCAGGCCCGGCGTCCGGCGCTCACCGTGCCACGGCCCTGCGCGGTCGACGGTGGCGAGCCGGCGCCGGGCGCGAAGGAAGTCCCCCAAGGCGCTTGCCATGTCAACAGGCTACGAAATCGCAGGTAAAGCCGCACAGGCGCGAGCCGTGCCCTCGCCGGGCCGGGGTGACACGGCCGCGCCGCCGAGCTGGGCGGCTAGTGGTACTTGTAGAGCCGGGTGGCGACCCGGTGGCCGAGGTCGAACACCGAGGCGCGGTACTTGCTGACGCGCACGTCGCCGTGCTCGGCCTTGCCGCAGGTGTTCACCCCCGCCAGCTGGTGGATCTCGAAACGCGCCGTCGGATCGCCGCCCAGGAAGTACTCCGCGCGGGCCTGACGCCGGTCGGCGCTGGTGTCGCACGCGTAGACGACCGTCTGCTTCCGGTCGGCGAAGCATGTGGAGGCGGCGCTCTTCGTCGAAGTGCAGACCTGGGAGCGCGCCCGCGCCGTGGACGGGGTGACATCGGTGTCCCGCTTGACGGGGTACTCGGTGTCGCTGCGCACGGTCTTCCACCGGCTGACCTTGATCCGGTGGTTGCCCTTGTAGACCGCGGCCCTGAACGTCACGGTGGCGCCGATCTCGCGGTTGCTCCGGATCTCGCCCTCGTGCCCCAGGTTGTGGATGACGTACTTGGTGCCCAGGTAGCCGTTCAGGTAGTACTCGACCACGGCGTGGTACCTGTCGGGCGCGGTGTCCTCCACCGAGATCCCCGGACGGTCGCTCTCGTCCGCTCCCACGCACGCCGCCGCGCCCCGGACGCGCAGGCAGGTGGTGGGCTTCGCGGCGTTGTCGGCGTTGTCGGCGTTGTCGGCGTTGTCGGCGTTCGCCGCGTTCGCCGTGTTCGCCGTACCGGTGGCCGCGGGCGCCGCGGCGGCGGCGACCAGGCCGGCGGTGGCCGGAGCACGGGCGAGGGCCGGCTCCGGCGTGGTCGCGGCGAGGGCGCCCGCCGAGGTCAGGACCGCCGCCGCGGCGGTGGTGACGGTCACCGACAACAGGGCCCGTAAAGGGATTGTCCGCTCCATGCTGGCTTAGATGCCGATCGCGCCGATTATGTTGTCGACAAAATCGGCTTTCGTGCGGCAATCGTGCTCGGGAAGGACGTTCACCACCGGGTCACCCGCCGCTTTCGCTCCGCCGGTCACGATCCCTGCATCCGCCGGGAACGGGGGTGGTCAGCCCGCCATCCGGGCGCGCAGAGCCTGGACGGACCAGCCGAGCGCCGGGGCGAGGGAGGGAGGCGCCGGCCAGCCGTTGATCACGGCGAGCAGTTGGAGGTACCGCTCTCTGCCAGGGGCGTCCGCGGCCTCCAGCCGGGTCAGCAGCCGGCGTCGCAGCTCGTCGTCGTCGCGACGGCGCACCAGGCGCGCGTACTCGGCCACGACCGCGGCGACGATCGGGCCGGCGGCGGGTGAGGAGGGGGCGATGCCGGCCGCAAGGGCCGGGGCCGCCTGGTCGCGGGCGATCGCGACGGCGTCGCGGCGCGGGACGGTGACGCCGCCGTCGGCGCGGTCGGCCGCGTGCTGCTCGGCCAGGAGCCGCATGCCGGAGCGGAAGCCGGGGTCCTGGGAGAGCTCGGCCAGCTCCACCCACGCCTCGATCTGCTCGGGTCCGGGGTCGTCGGGCAGTTCGGGGGTCATCGAGCGCGCGGCGCCCGCGAAGCCGGCGTCCAGGCCGCCGAACGCCGCGTCGAGGAACTCGGCGATCAGCCGGCGGCGTTCGTCCTGCGTGAGCCGGGCCAGTTTGTGCATGAGATCCATCTCCTCGGGGGTGGCTCCGCGCCCGGCGACCGCCATGAGCACCGCCCGCCGCAGGCGCAGGGTCCGTATCCGCACGTCCAGAGCCGCGGCGTGCGCCGCGGCGACCTCGGGCAGGGTGGTCTCCCGGTTCACGACCTTGCGGACGGTGGCCAGGTCCAGTCCCAGGTCGCGCAGCGTGCGGACCAGGTCCAGGCGTGCGAGGGCGGCGTCGTCGTAGAGGCGGTAGCCGGACGGGCTGCGTCCGGTGGGCGGCACGATCCCGCGGTCGGAGTAGAACCTGATGGCCTTGACCGTCAGCCCGGTCAGCCGGGCGAGGTCGCCGATCGTGTGGAGCGCGTCGCCGTCCATGCCGCCACTCTCGCGTCTCCCCTTGGCGGAGAGTCAAGCCACCCCCGGGGCCGGACCTGGTCAGCGTGTGATGGCGGGCGGCCGGCGCCGGGCGGGCGCTGGAGGTCAGGCGCCGCCGGCGGGCTTGAGCAGGCCGGTCTCGTAGGCCGCCGCGACCGCCGCGGCGCGGTCGTTGACCTCGAGTTTGGCGAAGACGTGCAGCAGGTGCGTCTTCACCGTCGCCTCGGTGATGAACAGCTTCGCGGCGATCTCGCGGTTGGTCGCGCCGCGGGCGACGAGCCCGAGCACCTCGAGCTCCCGGGGGCTCAGCGCCCGCGCTTCCGGCGCGCGCACCTTGTGCGCCAGCACGCCCGCCACGGAGGGCGACAGCACCGTCTCGCCACGGGCGGCGGCCCGCACGGCCCGGCGCAGGTCGGCGCGCGGAGTGTCCTTGAGCAGATAGCCGGTGGCGCCCTGCTCGATCGCGGGCAGGACGTCGGCGTCGTCGTCGAAGGTGGTCAGGACCAGCACGTTGACGCCCGGCGACCACTCCCGGAGCCGGCGGATCAGCTCCGCCCCGCTCATCAGGGGCATGCGCAGGTCCATGAGCACCACGTCGGGGCCGGTGCGCATGGCCACGGCGAGCGCCTCCGGCCCGTCGGCGGCCTCGCCGACCACCTCGAAGGCGTCGTCGGCGGCGAAGATGCCGCGCAGCCCGTCCCGGACCACCGGATGGTCGTCCACGATGATCAACCGGATCGGCATGGTCACGTCTCCTCTCCGGCCGACGCGGACGACGCCGGGGGATGGGCGGGCGAACTGGAGGGACCTTCGAGCACGGAGAAGACCGCGGAAACGGCGGGGGAGGCGGCGGGGATGGCGGGGACGGTGGCGGAGATGCCCGTTCCCTGGCCGGGGGCGGTCTCCACCTCCAAGGCCCCGGCCAGCCGGGTGACGCGCTGGCGCATCGCGACGAGGCCGAAACCGGTTCTGGCCTGCGAGCCCGCGGCCTCGGAGGTGAAGCCCTTCCCGTCGTCGCGCACGTCCAGCACCACGACGTCCTCCATGTACGAAAGGGTAAGACCCGCGCGGCCGGCCGAGGCGTGCTTGGCGACGTTGGCCAGCGCCTCCTGCGCCACCCGCAGCAAGGTGACCTCCACCTCGGCGTGCAACGGCCGTGCGTCGCCGGTGACCGACACCGAGGCGGGGACCCCGGTGGTCCGCGACCAGGTGGCGGCCACGTCGTGCAGGGCGGCCGGGAGCTGGGACTCCTCCAGCGGCGCCGGGCGCAACCCCTGGACCGAGCGGCGGGCCTCGCCGAGGCTCTCCCTGGCCAGGGCGCGCATCGTGTCCAGGCGTGCGCGGGTGGCGGGCACGTCGTCGAGGGCGTCCTCGGCGGCTTCGAGCTGGGTGATGATCGCGGTCAGGCCCTGCGCGATCGTGTCGTGGATCTCCCTCGCCATCCGCTGCCGCTCGCCCAGAACGCCCGCCTCGCGGGCCTGGGTCAGAAGGCGGGCCTGCAACCCGGCGTTCTCCTCCGCCAGCGCGGCCAGCTTGGCGCCGTTCTCCGTCAACTGGGCGATCATCGCCTTGCGCTGCTCGTTCTGGTCGGTGATCGTCTGCACCGACAGGCCGAACGTCGAGGCGACGAGCGTCCCGACCAGGATCGAGAAGAGCAGCTCCCCGGCGCTCCGCCCGGACGGGGGCCGGGCCAGGACCAGCACGGCGGCCGTCGCGGCCACTCCCGCGTACGCCCACCTGCGGGGCAGCAGGGTGAAGGACTGGACGAACGCGCCCAGTCCCGTCACGGTGAACAGCGTGTCGATCCTGATCAGCGCCCCGACGAGGGCGAGGGTCACGGCGAAGTAGACGACCAGCCCGGCGGGCCGGTCGACCCGCCCGGGGCGCGCGGTGACCATGAACCAGTGCCAGGCCCCGGCGAGCACGGCCAGCCCCAGTACCTGCGGCCTCCAGTCGCGCAGCAGCGAGAAGGCCGCGGGCAGCAGGACGAACAGGTACGGCAGAACGGGCCAGGACCGGTCCCAGCGCGACAGGCCGGGGCCGCCGGCGCTCACCACCGGAACGCCCGCAGGGCCAGACCGCCCGCGACGACGGAGATCGCCGCCATGACGCCCAGGGCGGCCGGGGACATCGCGGCGCCGGCCCAGCCTTCGCGCAACGCCTGGACCGCGGGGGCCATGGGGGTCAGGTCGCCGATGGCGCGCATGGAGCCCGAGAGGTTCTCGCGGGGGATGACGGCGCCGGACAGGAACGCCATCGGGAAGAACAGGCCCAGCCCGATCACGGTCGCGGCGCGGCCGCTCGGGACCAGGGCGCCGATGAGCAGGCCGACCGAGCCGAGGCTCAACGCGCCGAGCGCCCACGCGAGCAGGACGCCGGCCGGGTTCCCCGGCGCCGCCAGCCGGTAGCCCGCCAGCCCGATGACGATCAGCAGTGCCGTACCGGACGCCGCGAGCAGCATGTGCGCGGCCCACTGTGCGCCGAACAGCATGACCGGCGACGCGGGGGTGGCGCGCAGCCGCTTGAGCACCCGGCGCTCGCGGTACTGGGCCAGCGTGGCGGGCAGGACGGTGAGGGCGGTCAGGCCGATGATGAAGACGCCGAGCATCGGCACCGTGGCGTCGATGGCCCGCACCCCGCCGGGAAGGGGGCGGTCGCTGCGCATCTTCACCCAGAGCATCACGGCGGGGAAGGCAAGAGCGAAGAACGCCGACATCGGCTCCCGTAGGACCAGCTTCAGCTCCACCGCGACGACCTGCGTGAGGCCTTTCATGTGTGTCATCCCGTTCACACCCCGTTCTCGGTGATCAGCGCGAAGTACGCCTCGTCCAGCGAGCGGCATCGCCCTTCGGCGATGAGCCCGGCCGGGGTGCCGGTCGCGACGACCCGCCCCCGGTCCATGATCGCGAGGCGGTCGCACAGCGCCTCGGCCTCGTCCATGAAGTGGGTGACCAGTACCACGGTGACCCCGCGCTCGCGGATGTCGCGGATCAGGCCCCAGGTGGTGCGGCGGGCGGAGGGGTCCAGGCTGGTGGTGAGCTCGTCGAGGAAGACCACCTCCGGCCTGCCCACCAGGGCCAGCGCGATGAACAGCCGCTGCTTCCAGCCGCCGGACAGCTTCCCGAAGCCGGTGCGCCGCCTTTCCGTCAGCCCCCACTGGTCCATGAGCGCCCGCCAGTCGGCCGGGTCGTCGTAGAACGAGGCGTACATCCGCAGCGCCTCCCCGACCGTGATCGCGTCGGGCAGGGCGGCCTCCTGCAACTGGGCGCCGACGCGCTGCAGCAACCGCCGCCGGTCGGCCTGCGGGTCCAGACCCAGCACGCGTACGGTGCCGCCGTCCGGGCGCCGCAGGCCCGACGCGCACTCCACGACCGTGGTCTTCCCCGCGCCGTTGGGGCCGGCGATGCCGAAGATCTCGCCTCGTCCGACGCGCAGGGACACGCCGTCCACGGCCGTGCCGCCGCGATAACCCTTGCGCAGGCCGTCGATCTCGATGACTGTCATGTACTTGAGGATCATCGCCGGACGGGGGCGCCGGAATCCACCGATCGGTTGATGAACACGGGGTCGGGGCTGCGGATTCTGTGAGATGGGGATGGGGGTTCGGCGCCGCGCGGGCAGCTTTTTGCCCGTTGTGTGTCGTTGTGCACGCTCGCGGCCGAGTGTGCATTCGTACGCAGATGGACCCCTTGCCCGGCTCCTAACGTGAGCGTCGTCGCCAGCGAGCA